>JACOUP010000003.1 GCA_016177765.1 Deltaproteobacteria bacterium
GCCAAAAATACAATGGGCAGACTCGCAGTAACCGGAGCCTCTTCGAGAATGAGCGGGGCGCACTCAAGGGGGACTGCCTCCGTTAAGGGGGAGGAAGGTGGGGATGACGTCAAGTCCTCATGGCCTTTATGCCCAGGGCCACACACGTGCTACAATGGGTACCATAAAGGGTTGCCAACCCGCGAGGGGGAGCTAATCCCAAAAAAGTACTCTCAGTTCGGATTGCAGTCTGAAACTCGACTGCATGAAGTTGGAATCGCTAGTAATCGCGGATCAGAACGCCGCGGTGAATACGTTCCCGGGCCTTGTACACACCGCCCGTCACACCACGAAAGTGGACTATACCAGAAGCCGGTGAGCTAACCGCAAGGGGGCAGCCGTTCAAGGTATGATCCATGATTGGGGTGAAGTCGTAACAAGGTAGCCGTAGGGGAACCTGTGGCTGGATCACCTCCTTTCTAAGGTGTATAACCTTAATTAGGTCAAACCATACGACTTGTCTTGACTACCTGGTTTTGAAGGAGTGGGGGAAAAGTTCTTTGAGAGAATAAGGCTCGAATAACGATGAACGATCTGCGAAGAACGAAATTTCCGGCAGATTCGTTCACGTTCTTCGTTTTTCGGGGAAAATTTCCTGCCGGAAATTTTCGGGCCTGTAGCTCAGCGGTTAGAGCACACGCTTGATAAGCGTGGGGTCAATGGTTCAAATCCATTCAGGCCCACACGATATCAAACGGGGCTGTAGCTCAGCTGGGAGAGCGCCGCATTTGCAATGCGGAGGTCACCGGTTCGATCCCGGTCAGCTCCACACAGGCGGCGCGAGAATGTTTTGTCCCCCAGATGGGGGTTTCAGGGGGAGAGTGGTATCTCCACCTGACTATAGCGAGCATCTGGCTTGGCCAGTGCGAGCGAATCGATCTTTGAAAACTAAATAAGTAGTACATGGAGAATGCATCAAGTACGAGAACCAAAGCGTTTCAAACGCACGTAAATATCATGACCTTATGAAAATATGGTCAAGCTACTAAGGGCGTACGGTGGATGCCTTGGCGAAGGATGGCGATGAAGGACGTTGTTAGCTGCGATAAGCCTCGGGGAGCCGCTAAACAGGCTTTGATCCGGGGATTTCCGAATGGGGAAACCCGTTGGGGGTCATGCCTCAACACCCTGGTCTGAATACATAGGGCCAGGGAGCAAACCCAGGGAACTGAAACATCTCAGTACCTGGAGGAAGAGAAAGAAATTCGATTCCGAAAGTAGCGGCGAGCGAAATCGGAAGAGCCTAAACCGTTTTGTCGCAAGATGAAACGGGGTTGCGGGACCGCAACGTGGGACCTTTGAGAATAACTGAACGGTCTGGAAAGTCCGGCCATAGAGGGTGATAGCCCCGTAAGTGAAATTCAAGGAGGCCCTAGCGGTATCCCAAGTACCACGGGACACGAGAAATCCTGTGGGAATCCAGGAAGACCATTTCCTAAGGCTAAATACAAACCTTCGACCGATAGTGAACTAGTACCGTGAGGGAAAGGTGAAAAGAACCCCAGGTGGGGAGTTAAAAGAACCTGAAACCGTATGCCTACAAACAGTGGAAGGGCTATGACTGCCGCAAGGCAGTTACGCCTAACTGCGTGCCTTTTGCATAATGAGTCAGTGAGTTACTTTCACCAGCAAGGTTAATCCCTTCAGGGGAGGAGCCGTAGCGAAAGCGAGTCTTAAAAGGGCGAAATAAAGTTGGTGGGAGTAGACCCGAAACCAAGTGATCTACCCTTGGTCAGGATGAAGTGTCGCGAAAGCGGCATGGAGGTCCGAACCTCTAGACGTTGAAAAGTCTTGGGATGAGCTGAGGGTAGGAGTGAAAGGCTAATCAAACTTGGAGATAGCTGGTTCTCCCCGAAATATATTGAGGTATAGCCTCATGCGGTAGCGAGTGGGGGTAGAGCACTGAATGGACTAGGGTCCCGAAAGGGATACCAAATCCAATTAAACTTCGAATACCATTCGTGAAACCATGGGAGGCAGACTACGGGTGAGAAGATCCGTGGTCGAGAGGGAAAAAGCCCAGATCGTCGGCTAAGGTCCCTAAATAGACACTCAGTGGGAAAGGATGTGGAAGGGCTAAAACAGCCAGGAGGTTGGCTTAGAAGCAGCCATCCTTTAAAGAAAGCGTAACAGCTCACTGGTCGAGCCAATCTGCGCCGAAAATGTAACGGGGCTAAGTGTCTTACCGAAGCCACGAACTTTTCTTCACCTTCGGGTGAAGGGGAGTGGTAGGGGAGCATTCTCGTTGCCTGTGAAGGTCGACCGCGAGGACGACTGGAGGCCCGAGAAGAGATTATGCTGACATGAGTAGCGAATAAGTGGCTGAGAATGCCACTCGCCGTAAACCCAAGGTTTCCTGGGGAAGGTTCGTCCGCCCAGGGTTAGTCGGTCCTAAGTCGAGGCCGAAAGGCGTAGGCGATGGAGAGCTGGTTAATATTCCAGCACCACTGAAGGGGTGTTACGCGGAGAGGGGACGGAGAAGGATAGGTCATCCGGCGATTGGTTGTGCCGGTTTAAACCTGTAGGGGGATCTGGCAGGCAAGTCCACCAGGTCGTTAACTCCGAGAGGTGATGACGAGTTGCCGTAAGGCAATGAAGTGACTGATTCCACGCTTCCAAGAAAAGCCTCGCCGATAATCCTTTAAGTGACCGTACCGTAATCGGACACACGTAGGTGGGTAGAAAATACCAAGGCGCGTGAGAGAACGCTAGCTAAGGAACTCTGCAATCTAACACCGTAACTTCGGAAGAAGGTGTGTCTCGCCTTGTGGAGGGGTTTACCCCCCGAGCGAAGCGAGATCGCAGTGAAACGGTGCCTGCAACTGTTTATCAAAAACACAGGACTCTGCTAAGTCTCCCAAGACGATGTATAGGGTCTGACGCCTGCCCGGTGCCGGAAGGTTAAGGCAAGAGGTCATCCTTCGAGCAATCGAAGGAGAAGCCTTGAACCGAAGCCCCGGTAAACGGCGGCCGTAACTATAACGGTCCTAAGGTAGCGAAATTCCTTGTCGGGTAAGTTCCGACCTGCACGAATGGCGTAATGACAGGCACGCTGTCTCGGCTGGCGACTCAGCGAAATTGTAATGGCCGTGCTGATGCGGTCTCCCTGCGAAAAGACGGAAAGACCCTGTGCACCTTTACTATACCTTGACAGTGAATTTCGGGGCAATCTGCGTAGGATAGGTGGGAGGCTTTGAGACCCTGCTTCTGGGTAGGGTGGAGCCAACCTTGAAATACCACCCTGATTATTCTGGAATTCTAACTTCAACCTGTGAATCCAGGTGAAGGACACTGTCTGGCGGGTAGTTTGACTGGGGCGGTCGCCTCCTAAAGAGTAACGGAGGCGCGCGAAGGTCTCCTCAGGCTGATTGGAAACCAGCCGTCGAGTGCAAAAGCATAAGGAGGCTTAACTGCGAGACCTACAAGTCGAGCAGATGGGAAACCAGGCTTTAGTGATCCGGTGGTCCTGCATGGAAAGGCCATCGCTCAACGGATAAAAGGTACGCCGGGGATAACAGGCTGATGATGCCCGAGAGTTCACATCGACGGCATTGTTTGGCACCTCGATGTCGGCCCATCGCATCCTGGGGCTGAAGTAGGTCCCAAGGGTTGGGCTGTTCGCCCATTAAAGCGGTACGCGAGCTGGGTTCAGAACGTCGTGAGACAGTTCGGTCCCTATCTTTCGCAGGCGCAGGAGATTTGCGAGGCGCTGTCCCTAGTACGAGAGGACCGGGATGGACAGACCTCTAGTGCACCAGTTGTTCTGCCAAGGGCAAAGGCTGGGTAGCTAGGTCTGGATCAGATAACCGCTGAAAGCATCTAAGCGGGAAACTGACCTCAAGATAAGATCTCCCGTCCCGTAGCAATACGGGACTAAGACCCGTTGTAGACTACGACGTTGATAGGCGGAAGGTGTAAGTCCCGCAAGGGATTCAGCCGATCCGTACTAATCGGTCGAGCGGCTTGACCATATTTTTATGATGTCATGATCGTTTTTAGTGCTTGATCATTCTCTACTACTTATTTTGAATCTTCTGGTGACCATACCGAGGGGGTCACACCCGGTCCCATTCCGAACCCGGTAGTTAAGTCCCTCAGGGCCGATGGTACTTAAGGTCTTAACCTTAGGGAGAGTAGGACGTTGCCAGATTAAAATTCCCGCCAGAGGCGGGCCCGCCTTTGGCGGAAAACCCCGATCTTCGAAAGAAGGTCGGGGTTTTTTATTTAATATCAAATAGTTACACGTAACACGGATAATTATTAGGTTACAATTGTAACTTGATCTTGAATACTTGTTACAACTGTTCTATGATCCAATCATGAATGACAATCCAATGAAAATGAAATGGATGAGCACCTCTCAGGTGGCCCAGAGGCTGGGGATTAGTCGTATGGAAGTGGTGCGCAAAATCAAGAGGGGAGAACTCTTGGCCCATAAAGTTGGGCGTTCTTACATGATCAAAGAGGGTTCACTTCCCGGGATTCATCGGCCTATTACCGAATCTGAGAAAAAGAATGTAGAGAAGGCGGTGGAAAGGGTGATTCGGCAATACGGCGATGTGATCCGTCGCCTGGGTCATGAGTGATGAGAGAATTGACTCTGGAGCATGTGGAACAGCTGGCTCATCGCTTGGCACGTCAGGTGATGAGCTGGGATGAACCGATTCCTGATTTTACAACAAGGTTTCCCGGAAAACTCGAAAGTTCTCTGAAAGCGCCCCTCCAAACTTATGGGGGGAAGGATCTCTATCCCTTATTGGTGGACAAGGCCGCTATTCTTTTTTACCTGATGATCAAGAATCATCCGTTCCAGAATGGAAATAAAAGAATAGCCGTTACCTCACTCTTTGTATTTTTAGATCTTAACAACCGCTGGCTGTCAATGCACCCGGATACCCTGTATCAAGTGGCGATGTTTGTGGCCCAGAGTCCCGCCGAGATGAAAGAGGCCGCTGTTCAAGGGATAAAACAGATAATCGCAAAATATCTGGTAGTTAAAGGTAAGAGGTTGCCAGATTAAAATTGAAAAACCCCCGCCTGAGGTGAAGGGTTTTTTATTTGCACCAAGGGCCGAATTACATTAGGTCTGATTTGTGACTGAACTCAAGCGGCATCTTAATCTTCCCAAGCTGACCTTTTACGGAGTGGGGGATATCCTGGGGGCCGGCATTTATGCCCTCGTGGGGAAGGTTGCTTGGGAGGCCGGGGGGCTAGCCTGGTTTGCCTTTCTCTTTGCCGGCCTCTCAATCCTGCCGACCGCCCTTTCTTATGCCGAGCTAACCAGTCGTTACCCTAAAAGCGGTGGGGTCTCTGTTTTTGCCGGCAGGGCCTTCCGTCGTCATTCGATTCCTTTTGTGGTTGGTTTTATCGTTTTGATGTCGGGTCTTGTTTCCTCGGCGGCCGTGGCGAACGCCTTTCACGGCTATCTTTCCACCTTGTGGGAGGTGCCACGGGGACTGGCGATTGTTTTTTTTCTTTCCTTTCTCACCTTCATCAATTGGCGCGGCATCGCGGAATCTTCCAATTTTAACATCCTTTGTGTCCTTGCGGAGGCGGGAGGGTTGCTTCTCATTATCGCCTTTGGCTGGGGGCATTGGGGGGAGGGAAATTTTCTCGTGGGCCGGGGAGGGGAGGGTTTTCTGAGCCGGGAGACCCTGGAGGGGATCGGCGCCGCCTCCATTTTGGCTTTTTATGCGGCGGTCGGTTTTGAGGATATCTGTAATGTTTCGGAAGAGGTGATCGATCCGGAGAAAACGGTTCCGAAGGCGATCCTTCTGGCGGTTTCTATTTCGTCGTTGATTTACATCGGGATCGCCTTGACCGTGGTTTCGGTTGTTTCCATCCCGGAACTGGGGGAATCGAAGGCCCCGCTCGCCCTGGTCGCCTCCAAGATTATCCCATTTTTTTCGCCCAAGGTCATAGCCACCCTGGCCCTTTTTTCCCTCACCAACACTGCCTTGGCCAACATGATCATGGCTTCCCGTCTCCTCTACGGGATGTCCCGTGAGGGCTGGATTTTCCGAAGCTTCTCTCTTGTTTCTTCCCGTCGTCAGACGCCGGTTGTTGCTGTCATCACCGTTTTTTTCCTGACCCTTGTTCTCGCCCTTTCCGGTTCGCTCAAAATCCTGGGGCAAACCACCAGTGTCATCATGCTCAGCATGTTTATTATCGTGCACCTTTCTTTGCTGGTGATCCGGATCCGTGGGGACAAACCGGATTCCGAGACCCGGCTTTTTCGAATCCCCCTGGTTGTTCCCTTTTTGGGGATACTGATTTCCGCCTTTATGATCACACAGGCCCCCCATGAAGCCTACCTCCGGGTGGGGATCCTCTTTGGGATCGGTTTTCTGTTGAGCCTCTCCATGCGCCGGTTCATGTTTTAATTTATTTATCAATAGGTTCCATGCGTGCCTGGCACCAGCCCCCCCTTTGGTGCCAGGCACCTTCCTAAACCCCTGATTCTCTAGCAACTTTCCCTATTCTCACCCGATAAAACAGGTAAGCCTATGTCTTGCGATCCGATCAGCCAATCTTGCCCGCGTCGCCCCGGAGAAACCGACCCCTCTGATGAACCAAACGCCTCTTTTCCGGACAGGCCGGATACGGGAAAAAAGGCCGATTCCAGAATGAGTTTGAGTTCTGGCGGGGGCAGTTTTGAATTGCTCCCGAGAGCTGACCTGGCCCTGTTACAATTGCGATCGGGAGGTCATCCACAGGCCGGTGTTGTCAGGAGACCCACTTCGGAATCGGGCGGGAGCAGTTCTGGGGAACACCCGGTTCGCAATCTAAAGATTGATCCTTCCAAGCCGACCGTTGTCTTGCTCGATTTTAACGGGGTTCTCGATACCACGCGTCGCGCGGTTGATCTCTTGTCTCTCATGCAGGCGGACCCGAATGTTTCCGGGATTTACCTCTTTGGGGTTTATCCGGATGAATTGGTGGATCCAGAAGAGCTGGATGGACGCTGGCCGACACGAGCGGCTGAGGTGCGTGAGGCACAAGCGAGTGCAAGAGCGGTAGGAAGACCGACCTATCAGAGTTTGAGAGGACTTTATCCCAAGTTAGCCGGTGATTTGAGTGTTGCCAAATTTATTCCCAATGGCGGGGAACAAGAACGTGAATTCAGGGCACACGGTGTTGATCCGAGCAGATTTAACGTTATTGTCCTGGATGATATGGAGGATGACGTCCGGTTTGATCTTGATGATCCGGCTATTTCGGATGAATTTAGAGCTGCGGTTCAAGTTGTGACGCCACGGCAGGTCGGGAAGGCCCATGAAATCCCCCCTGTCGAATCCTCCGTGTTTGAAGATTGGGACGAACTCTCCCGCAAACTGGCCGCCAGCTATGAAGGTCACACAGCACCTTCCGCACCGCCAGTGACGCCTCCACCCGATCCTCCACCAGCCGGATCCGGGGGAGGGGGTGGTGACGAACTTTTGCCAAAACTCCTTCTGGTACGCAACAATCCGGTAGCGCTTCGACAGCTTGTCCTTGCCGATCTGAGAATTCTGGACACCCCCGTGGTTGACGAATTCGTGCGTCTCACACGGGAGGATCCCGATTTTCATTCGGACACCGCTTTTGCCGTTATCGGGGGGATGCGGTTTGAAGAGAATTTCAGAAGCGGGGGGCAGATTGTCCTTTCCACCTATTTTTCACGACTAGGCCTTGAAAGTACGGTCACCAACCTTTCTATGGTGGATCCTACTGAGGCGGCAACTTTTATGGACCCTGTCTGGAATCGCTGTCAGGATATTATGTCCCGTGGTTCCAATCCGGACATGCGGTACTATGTCCTGGCCCTGACCCACGAGATCGTCCGTAAAGATCTCTTGAGACAACAATCCTTGGGAGACGACCCGGTCCTGAGGATTGTGGCTCTCGGCATGAAAGACCCGGACCCGACTAACTCCTATCTGGCGTGGAAGATCCTCAAAATGTTGGATCCTGCGGCGGCCCGTGTTGTCGGCAGGGATTCCTTTACCGAAGGGGTCTCGACCGCCTCTGGGGAAAGTCCTGAATTTGGGATTTCCCCCTATGTTATCGACAATGACCATCAAAATCTTATGCGGTCCAATTTATTCATTCAGTTGCTTTCCGGTAGTGTCCCAGAGACAACGGTTGTTTCCATTGACGAGGTTGTTCCGATCCATTCCCTGGCCGATTACAATCCGGACCCTCGTCATCGAAAGGGGATTGTCGATGAGAAGTATGCGGCCTTGCGCAGAATTGTTGTGGAAGAGGGTGAGGGAGCTGATCGTGAAAGGGTGATCGGTCGCTTTTTTGCCCTGCCGGATGTTGCGGGGCATGAACAATCGGTTAAGGTGTTGAGACTCCCCTCCGGCCGGCAGTTTGTCATCGACGGCCAACACAGGATGGCTACGCTGATTCGTGCCGCGCGAGAAGGGTTGATCCCCTCCGACTGGCTCGACGCAGTCGGTCCGGTAGAACGGACCACCTATCAAGGGGATATCCCTGAGGCGGTCATTGAACACACGCTTACCTTGGGGGTTGATCTCTCGTGGAAGGATCTTTTTCCGGAGTCAGAGGGTTCCCCTGCCAATCGGTTGACTCTTTCTTCCGGCGCCCGATATTCTTTCCAGCTGGATGATGGAAGAGACCTTCGTTTTCTTCCCCCCGATACGGAAGATAAAGGGCTCGCCGAATACCGTGGGCAAGAAGTGGGGCGAATTGTTGCCGCCTTTCGGGATAATACGGCCAATCTGGTGACGCTCACCGGTTACCCCGGTACGCGGAAGACGCGTACTTCTGTGACCGAGCTCGAGTCTGCCCTGGACGCGGCCGGATTTTCAAGTTTGCATTGGGAATTTAAGAATCTGGTTCGTCTTGTTGACCATGAGGGGGTGCAGGCACAACATTGGTTGGTCCCTCCCCACGTGGTTGTTCTGGATGAGGCGGCAATCCCGAAAGAACAGTGGGGGCGAACAGGACCAGTAGCCAAGGTTATCGGACGGTATCTCGCGGCGGGGGGCCGTATCATTTTGATGGGGGCTGGTGGGAATACGACGCCCGAAACACAAGTCGAAGAGATGGGGTGGGTCCAGCAGGCAAAGGGGGTTCGGTTACTCAACGTCCCTTTTGATGTGAAGCCGCTCAATTCCCATCAGGCCCGGGACCTCCTGACCGAGGGTACTCTTCTCTCCGGTGCCGACAAGGAGGCCTATACCGATCTTGTCCTTCGGTATCTCCCGCCGTACCTGCGCCCCGTGAAACATTTTAGTTTGAGACCGCCCGATTTTAACAGGGCAACACCGATTCATAGTTTTTCGGAGGCGAGGGATTACTTTTATGGATTGATGAGAGATCCAAAAAACCGTTCCGGCTGGGCCCGTTCAGGGATCACCGTCACCACTCTTCCCGAAGATATCCCGGCGGCGGAGGCAATGGTGGCCCTTCGTGAGGGGGAGCGGCCACTCCTTGTCGGCAATCGCCTTATTGCAGAAAACTTTCAGACCTGGGGTGATTTCCGAAGACTGGTGGCAACGGCCAAGGAGGCCGGTGTTGAAAACGATCTTGTCGGTCGGGTTCTCGGGCAGATTGAAATGGATCCATCAATGGCCGTTGTTGAAGGGGGCTCTCCACAGACGCCGCAACAGGTCCTTCATGCCTTGGCACATGCCGATAATCCGTCTGCCAGGGCCCAGGCTTATGGCAACGTTCATGGGCTTGTTGTTGCTGTCATGACCAGCCTTGCCGATGTTCCCAACCTTGGTGACAGTTTCACTACCCCGAAAGATTTGGCCGACGGTATAGACGCTCCCTTGCCGGGAACGCTTGTTGTTGCTGAGCTTTTTGCCGGTGAGCCGGAAGCGGTCAAGTCGGCCTACAGGGCCCGGACAACCACGAGACGACTTTGGGAAGAAGTTGAATCCTCCGTGGGGGCCCCCCTCCGAAGACTTTTTGAAGAGACGGAACAGGCGAGTGTTGACCTCCGGGATGTTGATGGAGCGATGCTGGTCCGGGCCTTTACAGTGGTTCAGGGAAAAAACCGTGCACTGGCGGCGGCCAATCCCCCCCCGCCGCCGGAGGAATCGGCCGATGTCGTCGCGACACGGGCCCTTTTCCGGGATCTCCCGGTGGAGACGGGGGTTCGTTATCCGATCTTGTCCGCGACGGAACGGGAAGATCTGACGGCCCACTTAGCCCAGTTGGATCGTCCCTTTCGGTCCGGTTCCAGCGAACACCACACCTCTTTTGGGCGTCATTGGAAGTCGTTTTTGGCGGCGGCGGCACAGTGGGGCCCGGAATCCCGGACCGGCAGGGTTCGGGCGCTGGTTGTTGGGGCCGGTCTTGATTTTCCGATTAACGAAGCGGTTCCCTTCATGAGTCATGTTGCCGGTTACCGTCCCTTGTTGCAGGAAAGGAAGGAGGCGATCAACGTCCTGGAACTGGCGGCGCTGATGGCGAACCATGGTTTAGACTACGCGATCGATGTCGTCGATCCGAACGGGGAGGTTGAGGCCTACTTCCGGGCCCTCGCGGCGGTCGAATCCCACCGCTTTCTGGTGGCGGATCATGCCGGCGTCTCGCGTGACTATATTCAGACGGTTTTTGGTCCCCAGGCTCGTGATGTCACCGCCGAGCATCTGGGTAGACTCCCTCAGGGCGCAACAGTCGTCTACGAAGTGAGACTGCCGCGGGAGGTTTTGGATAGAATTCATTTCCACCGTCGGTCGGTGCTTGAGCCGTTACCCGGTACCGGGTACGATCTTGTCGACTTTAGTCTGGTCAAGCCGCACCTGCGGCGTGAAATTCAGGCAGGGGAGGGGGGCCAAGTTCTGGGGGCGACCCTTTTGGACACGGCTGAAAGGAATCTTGTCTTGAATCTGAATCAGGGTGGAACCGTCGTGACGGATGCCTTTGAAGAAAAGAAGGCCGGCTCTCACGGTTTTTCCGTCCTGAGAGACTATGGGTCGGACGAGAGGGTTCTCCGCCTGACGCACCCTCGTCAGAAGGTTTCCTGTCTGGTTCGCGATCGGTCGGGTCCTTTTCAGGCGGCAATCGTTTCCCCCCATCCCTCCCGTTCTTCCCCGGTCCCCGGGCCTCTCCTTCTTGGAAGCGATCCTGTTCCCTGGGCCCTTTCGGCGCTCGATGCGGCGCCAACAGAGGAGGCACGGGCCTTTCTCTATAGCCGTCTCGCCTTTGAGCTATTGACGGTCCAGTCCCGTTTGGACCATTTTTTTCTGGGGGGATTGGATCGGTTTCCTGAGACAGAGATCCTGGATGATCTGGAGAAAAGTTTGCCGATTGTCCGGGCGGTCGCTGAACGGTACGCGCGTGAACCGGCATCCCTGAAAAATCGAGTTACTTGGGAGGAGCCTGATTTTGAAAGAAGGATCCAGCTTGTCTGGGACCCTGCCTATCTGGAGATGGCGCTTTTTCTCCCGATCGCCGTCCTCCTCGATCGTCCCATCTCGGACCCGCGCGATCTCGAGGGGCTGGATCGGGCGACATGGGTAAGGGTAATCCGGGAGGTCCGGGAGGCCCGTCGCCAGACCCACGAGGCATTGATGAGAGAAGGGTTTACGGTGGCACTCAATGGGCATTTTCAACTTCGCGCCGGGAGTCTGGAACGTTGGTCCGATCTCGGCCGGTTGGTGACCCTCGCCCGGGAACATGGGGCGGATCCCCTTTCGCGCCTACTCGCCCAGATTGATATCCCCAGACCTCCCTCTGTGGAGGGGACAGCCGGTCACCCGTGGCAGTTTATCTGGCGGCTCCAGCATGGTGGTGAGGTGAGATCTCTTTTTGCCAACCGCCTCGATGTTTACGATGATGTCCAGTCACACCCCGCCACCGTCAGACAACTTATCCAGGTGATTCAGAGAAGGGGTTCGTTGGATAACGAAGATATCGAAAGTATGGCCCCGATTATTGCGGATGGCGTGGAAAGGGGACTGGCGTTGGCGGTCATTTATGCGGCGGAGTCTCCCGCCTTTAGACAGGCCTATGTCGCGCATCGCGAGGGTGAACCAGTTTTTTTTGAAAGAGAGACATTGGAACGATATGTCTTGGCCCCTTTGCGAGAACTGTTGGGTTACGAAGAGGGTTCCGATCTTTCTGGCCTCACCGCAGAGGAGGTGGCGACAGGGCTCCGGCGTTATGCTGGACTGAGTTCGCTCCCCCCTGTTGTTGATCGGAGGCCTGAAGAGAGGGATGCCGAAGTGGCCCGTCGTCTGAACCATTACCTTGATCAATGGAACAGAGGTCCAAGACGTGCGATGACTGTAAGGGCGTTGAAGGCCGCCCTCAGAGGGTCGCCGGCAGGTCTAGAAATTAAGATCAGGGCGATTGATGTTGACGAGGCCTGGGAGACTGTTGTCCTCCCAATCCTGGAGCAAAGGGCCCCGACCCTCTTGGGGGAACGAGCCCCCCGCTCTATGAAGCAAGAGGCGGTAAGAGTCGGCACAGAAGTGGTTGTTGCCCGTTGGCTCGACGGTTTTCATCAACCGGTCCCCTCCGGAACCCTTTTTCAAGAGATTGATGTGGCCGTGATAGACCGGTTTGGGGGTCTCGTTTCTTCCAGGACAGAAAGAGAAGTGGTTGTTGCGGTCGTTCGCGAGCGGGCCCCTTCGATGGTCTTGGAAAAAGCCTTTACCGAAGGACCTCTTGATCCTTTGATCGTCCCTCCTTTGTGGGGCGAGAAGGATCGGACAGAACTGCATGATCTCCTCGCCTGGACCCTTCCGGACGATGAAAGGTCGGACCTGATGACCGCCTTGACGGAGGAGTTGTACAATCCCTATTTCTTGAGGGCGGTCCGTGGTTTCTCGCGGGAACTTGTTGCCGGGACAGCGACAGAAAGGGAGAGGGCAATCCTCAGGGATAATCTCCGGCTCGCTTTTTGTTTTGCCAATCCGGAATGGGCGGTTGCCGATCTCTTTGACCGTCTCGCGCGTGGAGAAACACTGGAGCCGGTTCAGGAAATGACCCTTAATGGACGAACGGTTCTTCGTTACCCGGCTGGATTGGAGGATTTGGAGGCCCTGGAACCGGTGGAAGAAATTCCTGAAGGACACAGGGATGATCCGAACCGCCAAAGATTGGTTTTTGACAAAAGATGGCGTCAAGGATGGCGTCGCCGGAGCCGGGTTCTGGCAGGGGAAAGTCTGCGTAAGCGTTATCCTGTTACTGATCTGGCCTCTTCGGTTAGCCTGTCGCCGGCCGATCCTGCCTTGATGATGGTGCTGGCCGAGCGGATGGGACCGGAGTACCGGGATGCGTTTGAGAGACGGCTCGTGTCACAAGCGCTTGGGACGGATCAATCTGTTGTTGGTGTCGATCTCGCCCCTCTCCCGCCATTGTTGGCCGGGGTTGATCCTTTAGCCATGGCGGCTCGTGAACTTTCCGCATTACTGGTGGATCGTTCGGCCATCCCCGGCGCCTCTTTTTCTCAAGACGTAGTTGTCGAACGGTTAACAGTGGGTGTTCGCCAGATGACCTCTGTTGGTGAGGGTCGGCTCCTTCCGACGGAGGCTGTCAGGCGTGATGGTGAAAGAGGGAGAGATCTCCTTCGAGAAGTAAAAATCCGGTAGAAAGAGCAATGTCCCAATGCAATCCAGTTAATTCCTGTTGTCCCAGAGTGGCCTTGCCTCCCAGCAGTTCCGACGATTCTTCTGCATCACCAGCTTCATCGGCTCCCGATTCATTCTCATCCGAACCGGCCCCTGATGCCCAACTTGTCAAGGTGATGGGTGGGGGAGGAAGCGGTGGTCCTGAAAATCCGAATCGTCTCTTCCGACTCGTCTCCGGTTTGGAGTACCGGTTCGTTTCTCAGGATGGAGGGGAGCTGGAGTCAATCCCTGCCGACCCGGAACCGGTCTCTTTGGACGATCACCGTCAGGGTGAAAGAGAAGAAATTTTGCGTCTCCTGGATCAGGGTTCTTCGATTGTTGCCGCCCTCGGTTTTCCGGGGGTGGGGAAGACGGTTGTGGCGCGGTACCAGATTGCCCCGCGTTTGAAAGGACAGGGTCAGGCGATAGGCCTTATTGATCTTGATGAGTTGAGTGCAGAAGGTACGATTCCGGATCATTTCTCTGTTCCGCGGCACCGGGGAGTTCTGATTATCGACGAGGCGGTGATTGACCCGAAGGATTGGGAGGATTACGGCGATTTTGCCTCCGGCCTCAGGACATTTGTGGAGGATGGGGGAAAGATCATCCTGATGGGGGCGAACGGTTACTGGTCCCCGGCAAGACAACAGGAATGGCTCGGCTGGGTCGAAAGGGATGTCGGGATCCGGCCGGCCTTCGTGACCTTCAAAATCAAACCATTGAATACCGGGCAGGCGGCCGAATGGCTGGTTCTACCTCATTCGCCGATGACCCCTTCCGATCGGCGTCGCTATGCGGAACTGGTTCTGCGGTGGGTCCCCCCGCATCGGCGTCTTTTGACCGATTTTATCCTTCCGATCAAGATTGCCTCTTATGAAGAAGCGTCCCGGTTTTTTCAAAAAACCTATACGGGAATGGATTTCAGGGAGTTTTTGGCGGAAAACGGGATTCATGCCGATTCGGTTCCTCCGTTTAACGAGCCGTCTGGCAACCCCTCCAGTCCGCCTCCTGTGGAGGGGACCTCCTCGGTACCGGGTACACCCTCAACTCCCTCAATAGCAACGCCTTTTGCCGATCCGTCGGTGGTGTTACCCCTCGCAGTGATGATGGGGCGGCCGGAGTATGAGGTCGCGGCCCGAGAGCTCTCCGTCTTGCTCACTGATCAAGGGGCAGGAGATCCTTTTTCTGTGGCGGTGGTGATCGACCGGTTGACTGCAGGGGCGGGCCGGCTTTCTTCTCCCAGGTTTGGCGAGAGACGACTGGTCGAGATCGACCGGGCCCCTGAAAGGGCAGAGACCCTTCGCCTCCTGGCCCCTTAAGAGTCCTAAACCAGCCCGGCCGCCTTCTTGTTATCTTTTGTATTAAAGATACCGTGGGCTGTCGAGGCTGTCTCTCCGGTGGAGCAGTAGCAATAATTCACATCGATGCCGGCCCCGGCCAGTCTTTGAGAGGCCTCGGCGAGCGACCCGACCCGGAAGGCGAGGTCCGCCATAACAACCTCATTTTCCTCCACCTGGAAGCCGGCCTTTTCCAGCGCCTCTTTCGCCCTGGTGTTGTTGGCGGTCACAATGTGGAAGACCGCATCCTGTTTTTCACCCCAGGCACAGGCCGCCTCAATGTTGACGTTGGCCTCCTTGATCGCCCCACAGGCCTTGGCAAAGGTGCCGACCTTGTTGGGGCAATGGGCCGAGAGCTCCTTGACGATCTTGGCCATAAACACCTCCTTTATAGATAAGGCGGCTTCTACTCCTTTTTATCAGTTTGGCAATCCTTTTTTGTCAGCAGATAAAATACTTAAAAATCAATTGGTTATAAGCGTACCTGGCACAAAAGGGCCTGCTGGTGCCAGGCACCAAATTATCCACTTTATTCAATTATTACAGCAACTAGTTATATTAACTATCGATAATAGAAAGAGAATTTTATATTGCTATGGGGGACCCCAGAGATCCAAAAATTGGTTTGGGAGGCAGACCGACTCCCTTCGTTCCTGCCGATTTCACACCCGATGTCGGTCAAGACGGGCCTGCCTCGCCTGAGGCGACGCAAGACGGGCCGGTTTGTTCTGATGGGGCGGAAGAGGCCACTGTTGCGACCACTTTTGGGCGCTCTCATTTTACACGGGAACCTCCACTCGCTCCGGTTATAGGACTCGTTACCCCCCGTTTTTCAGGAACCGTTCCGAGACAGGTGACAGCGATTGCCAATCCCTCCGGTGAAGCAGAATCACTCAACCGACGTCTTGCTGCGTCCCGCGAGGTGATGCTTCGTTTCCAGCTGGACAGTTTCCGCGGCGCCTTTAGCCCGGAAAATATCCGTCTGGTGGCGAACCTCCTTGTCCAGACCCGCTATTTTGACCAGGAGTCTACCACCGATCAAGCGATGGCGGTCCATACTGAGGTGGAGAAGGGAGGGGCCGTCGGTTTTGCCCGGTTTATTGACGAAATCCTGGAAGACAACCGGGTGATCCACCGGATCGCCGCCGACAAGGATACCCGACTGTTTCTTTCCCTGGTTCCTTGGACCCCGTCAAACGGACTGATCCTCGCCTCTCCGTTCAACAGTTCCCCAGTTCCGGAAAAGGCCCAGGAGGGAGTCTTTGATTCCGTTGTTGGGAGATTCACCGCCGGACCGGGAGAGATAGAAACAGAAACGGATGGCAAGGTTCGGGAGAGGGTTCGTCGATGGTTTGAATATAACCGGTTCCGTTTTGGGAGCGGGCTTGCGGTTTGGCTCCTCCGTCACCTCCCCGACTACTATGGAGCTCGCTACTTTGTCAGCGACCCGGAGCTGGAGGAGAAACTCCTCCCGGCCCGGCGATTTCAGATGCTGGCGGTCAGCCTGGAGCTGATGGCCGGAGAGATCTATGCCACCAAATTTCCGGAGGCGGAAAGGGTGGCCCCCGTTGTCGGGATTGAAGCCCATCCTGCCTTCAAACCGGCCGACCCTTCCTTGGTAACCGTTACCGATGAAATAGATCCTGAAGAAGCCGGCATTGTGGATGGTTCCATTGATCCGGGGGATCAGGAAAGGGTCCATTTTGCCCGTGTCCTGATGCTCCGGGCGCATCTGATGGATATCCGTGATAACCCGACGCCGGGAAATATCGTGCTGGTGGCTGAACTGGTCGGGGCCCAGCGGCTGGTCGAAATGACCGGTGCGGGGGCGGTTTACCGGCCTCAATTCATTTTTGAAAAATCAATAGAGGTGGAGGTGAGGCAGGCGGCGGAGAAGGGAAAATTTGGGGAGATTGTTGACGCCCTGGCGAAAGATCCGGCATTTCTGGCGGTGGCGGCGCAATCGGGGGATTATGCCCGTTTCGTGCCGTGGGCGCCGAGACGTCCCTTGGAACTGCTTGACTCTCCGTTCGGAATCCCACCGATTGATGATGCCGACGAGATTGATGAGATGCTCCGGAGTGTGAAACACGACCTGGTCGAAAGAACCGGGATGAGGGAATCGGTTGTCCAGGAGTGGCTCGACCGGTGGATTGCGGAAACGACTGCCAAGATCGGTATCAATGCCATGCTGGACGTGGTGATCAATCTGCCGGATGTTTATGCCTACCGGCAGGGGGATATCACCCTTGCCGAAGAGGTACATGAGGCGGAAGGTGTGCTGAATTACCCTCCGGTCCTCCGGGTTCTGGATCAGGCGGTTTCTGATCTGAGGCAGATGAAGGAGCGGGGGCGTCTGGTTGGGGATCGTCACCGTGCCTTTTGGAAGAAACCAGTAGCACCGGTGGCTGTTTCCAAAGGGGTCGTCGGTTCAGTCTCGCGCGGTGTGAAAACCTATTATGCCGATCATCCTCCTTGGACCGAGGAAGTTCTCGGACGTCTGAAAGAGGCTCGGGAGGCGATGGTCCGCGCCCAGCTCTCTATTAACGGTTCACCGGTTGATGAAGCGTTGGTGGCTCAAACCGCGGCCGATCAGAAAATGTTTACGACCCTCGTCCCTTGGGCCGAATCCGATAACATTATTCTGAATTCCCCTTTCGGTGTCGCTGTGGAAGCAGATATCGAAGCGGAAAGGTACAACGCCGCTTTGGAATCTTTGGCGGAGCCGGAAGGGGAAGTCTCCGTGTCGGTGCGCAACTGGTTTTCTGGCTGGTACCACGACGCCCGGGTCCGTTTGGGTCCCGGCGCCGCTCTGGCGGTGGCCGAGGTGGTCAGAGAGACCTACCGGGCCGCATTGGATCCTGAGACAGATCCATTCTGGATTGAATCCCTGAAAGAAGGGCTTGTTTATGCCGTCCTTTCCAGCGAGCTGAACAGGGCCGTCCGTCAGTATGCCCAAGCTGTGATGGGGGTAGGAGATGAGAAAGTTTCAGTTGTTGTCCCTCTTTCGCCGGGAAGGGCGAGAGAAATTCGTTCTCCCCTGGTTCGATCAGGGGTCAGTGCCGACCCACGAACCGGGTCATTGGGGCCTTCGCGCCGGGAGATAACCCCTCCACCGGATGACGGGGGCGATTTTACACCGGTCGCGCGCGGGGCTCTTCCAGCCTTGGCAGTTCCCTCTCAATGGCGTCCCGGTGGTTTGCATCGGTCAATGCCCCGCCTGGAGAGGGAAAGTTCTGGACCGAGACCGGGGGTTGGCCGCAGTATCAGTCATCCGGCACGACGACCGGCCGGCCTTGCCGGCAACCGTCGGCGGCTTCCCCGTGCGGGAGGAATTTCCGGAGGCGGGGGGGACAGGCCGTCCTCACCGGGGGTTGTTGCGAGAGAGATCCTCCTGGTGATCCGTTCCACCCCGGAACCGACCGGTTCCATGCCGGGCGACAGGCAGGAAACCGTGAGACGCTCCTTTGATTCTTTCGACCGGGCCATCGCGACCAACCTGGGGACACCGTTGGACCGGACGGTGAGACAAGAAGCGGCCAGACTGATTCTTAACAAGGTTGTTCGTATCGTCCGTCCTTACGTTTTGAGCCAAAGAGGTGTTATTGAAAACCTGGGTCGTTTGGTAGCGATCGAGATTGGGATCCTGGGGGGTCAAGACCTTGCGACTTTGGCCCATTGTGGCGTCTTGAGAAAGATTTCAGCGTCGGAGATACTGCGCTTGAGGGAGCAATACGGTTCCATTATCCTGAACATTGCGATTCGGGAACCGGATCCCCATCAAATCAAGAAGAGGGCGGCGGAACTCAAAGGGGCCCGCGAAGCGGCAGAGGCCTACGTCAGGAGTATTGAAGGGGGGCGGTACGGTTTTATTGCCAGGTCAATCGCCAGCGGCGCCTTCGGCTCGCCGGATCCTGTTACCCGTGCCGAACAACTCCTGAAAAATTACCAGGCGGTCTTGACCTTTGTTCGTCGTCGCGGCGCCCAGTTTGTAGGATTCGAGGAAACCATGGCCCAGTCGTCTTTTATTGCTGAAGACGAAGAGGCAGCGGTGGCCAAGGCGGGGCGTTCACTCAACCGTTATCAGTATGCCGAGCGGTTTGTAGAAAGGTACCGTGGCGGTTCATATGCCCACCTCAAGGGGACACTGGCCGGTCTTTGCATCATGGTTGCTGGCGAGAAAAAGGCAACGGCCAGACTGCAATGGAAGGAAGACAAGAGACGGATCCGTCAGGTGATCAAGGCGTATCTGGAGGCGTATGACTCTGCTTTAAGGTTTGCCACGAACTATCGTTCCCGGCGTTATGAACATATCGCCCCGACGGCGGCAAAGGAGGCGATGACTGCGGGATCGGTCAAAAATCCGGCCGGTCTTAAAGAGGCGGCGGTCAGAAGGACTCATGCCTTCTTGAGGGGGTATGATCGGGTCTTGACCTTTGCCAAGAGGTATAAGGGGGGGCGGGATAGGCAAACGGCGCAGTCGGTGGCCGACAAGTCTTTTTCTTTCAGGGATCCGATTGGGGCGGCGCGGAAGATGTTGGATAATTATGATGCCGTTTATCGGTGGGCCTGGGAGAATGGCTGGCAGACTTACGCCGGCACGATTGCGGGAAACTGCCTGACCGAACGGAATGAGGGGGCGGCAATCACCAAGGCAGGACGGATCGCCTCCACTTTTGACAAGGGAGATTGGCCTGGTCCTGATGGCCCTCCCAATCGCCGGCGTCGGGGAGGGAGGGGCCGAAGAGCGGACCATGGTTTTGTTGGCGGGGGCCGGGGTTTGGGTCAGGATCGGAGGAGAGGGGAGGGGCCGCAGGCCTTGGGTGGTTCTTCCGGGGTTGTTTCTTACCCCACATTTGGCGCCGTTTGTCTTGAACCAACCCCTTCGATCAGCACTGCCGAATTGGCTTTTCCTGATGAGCCGATTGCCGGGGTTATCGATCTTCTTCCCCCTGAAGATCGCGTCATTGTGGAGCAGGCTTCTGATCCTCGGGCGGCGGTGACCCGCTTTTTGGAGGAGAGGGGGATTCCGTTCGAGACGATCGGACTTGAGGGGGCAAGAGTTTTACTTCTGGAACAGGTTCGTGGCGAACCGTTTCACCCCGGCCTTGGCTTGGAACGAGGGGCCCGCGAACTCCGCGGCGAAACCACCCGGGGCGCCGAGCTGGGGCGTGTTCTGCAGTTCCCCCTCATTCCTTAGAAAAGGTACCGGGTACCTTTTGGCCGAAAGGTGCCAGGTACCGAATGGTACGAAATTCGTACCCACAGTTTCAAAATCGAACGGTTCAGTCAGCCTATTAGAAATTATGGGGTCCTGTATGTGGCACGTTATTTGCTTTGATATGGGGCATGCCGAGACCTCATCGGGTTATAGGAACTGACATTAGTTATCACGTTATAGCGAGATGCAATAACGAAGAGTTCCTTTTTAAGGAAAAAGAGGATTTTAGAGGGTACCTTCAATCGTTATCTGACGCTATGGAGCAGCATAAATTTGAATTAAACAGTTACGTTCTTATGAGTAATCATGTTCATCTTATTGTGACGACGAGGAACGGTTGTGGTATTGATAAGATCATTCATGCGGCACATCTTCCCTTTGCTAAGAAATATAACAAAAGGAGGAATCGTAAGGGTCATTTTTGGAGAGATCGGTTCAAAAGTATTGTTATCGATGATGATCTTTATGCCTTAACTTGCATGAGATATATAGATAGGAACCCTCTCAGGGCAGGGATTGTAAAAGGAATGGGGGATTGGTTGTGGAGTTCGTATAGGTTTTATGCCTTTGGAGAACCAAATAATCTTATAACACCGCTTCCTTCATATCTCGGATTGGGTTCTCATCAGCGAAAAAGAGAGGTAATCTATAAGATGCTTGGTTGTTTAGAGGCTGGTCTTAGGCTTGATGAAGAAAAAAAGTTCTTTTCTGGCCCGTTAAAACCAGGATCTCGTCAATTTAAAGGTTTGAAGGAAAAAATTGTGACAGATCTTATCTTTGAGGTTCTTAGAAAGGTACCCGGTACCTTTTAGCTAAAAGGTACCGGGTACCGATGGAGTCGAAGCAAGAAGTAGAAAGAAACTGGTAGGTCTTTATAAGGTTTGTAACAAGGATTCTCTCTCACCACCCGAAAGGGAGTTTGTGGTTCGATAGTCTTCTCGATAATGAATCCAGCCTCTAATAAGGCATTGATATAAGCCGATAACGGCCTAGAAAAGTTCTCTAGCCGGATTGATTCTCTACTATTTCTATAAATTTCAGTGATTTTTTTCTCTGAAAAGTACCTCTCAAAATCTTTGACGGTTTTGTTCCCAGCCCTTAAATATTGACCAAGACTGTAAAAGGGGTGAAGGACCCCAACAATCAGGGTAGAATTCTTGTGGAACTGTCTCGCAATATTTTTACAGGCTACAAACAGATTTTCGATTTCATTGAGGACAAAATTGCAGATGGCAACATCAAAAGGAGTCTCGTCCAGAACAAATTTTTTGGTGATATCTCCCTGAATGAGCCTAACGTTTTGGGGTAATCTTGTTTTGGCGATGCTCAACAACTCACTTGATTTGTCAATCCCAACGACTATTCGCGGTTTCTTTCTCAAAAGATGCGGGATGAGAAAACCATTGCCTGTCCCAATATCGAGGACTTTCTTGCCGCGGATACTGGGTAGGAGGCCAAGAATGGTAGGGAGCATTACAAGGCGGCGGTAGGGATCGCCTTTGTATTGGCCGATGATTCTGTCCCACAAAGAGGCATCCATAAACTTGGGTACCTGGTACCATTTGGCCAAAAGGTACCCGGTACCTTTTACAGCCTTTCGATGAGGGTCGCGACGGCCATCCCGAGACCGGTACACAAAGTAACAAGGCCGTATCGTTTGTCGGTCCGTTCGAGTTCATCCAAAACTGTTCCGACCAGCATCGCCCCGGTCGCCCCGATCGGGTGACCCAAGGCAATCGCGCCACCATTTACGTTTAACTTTTTCCAATCGGCCCCTTCGGTTTTCAAATCATGGAGCCAGGCCATCGGGACCGGGGCAAACGCCTCATTGACCTCGTAGAGATCAACCTGTTTTAGGGAAAGCCCCGCTTTTTGCAAAACCTTGCGGGTGCAAGGGATCGGTCCCAAGAGCATCAGGATCGGGTCATCCCCGACCTGGGCGGTAGCGAGAACCCGGCCGCGCGATTTGAGCCCGTTCTTTTTGACCGCTTTTTCAGAAGCGAGGAGAATAGCCCCGGCCCCGTCAACAATCCCTGAAGAGTTACCGGCATGGATCACTCCATCCGGCTTGAAGACCGGTTTGAGGTTGGCGAGGGAGTCCGCTGTGGTCTGCGGCCGCATATGTTCATCCTTTTCAAACAGGAACTCTTTCCCATCTTGGGTCTTGGCCTTGATCGGAATGATTCCCTTGGCAAAATGCCTCTCTTCCCAGGCCTGACCGGCCCGCCTTTGGGATTCAGCGGAATATTCATCCAGGGCCCGACGGGAAAAATGATAGCGGTCCGCGATCATCTCGGCCGAGATCCCCTGCGAGACCATGTTGGGAAATCTCTTGTCCAGTTCCGACCCTTCCATCTTGAACTCAATCACCATCGGGACACGGGTCATATGTTCCACCCCACCGGCAATCACCAAATCCTCCTGCCCCGCCATGACGGCATGAGAGGCCGCCATCACGGCATTCAGGCCGGAACCGCAAAAACGGTTTACCGTGTAACCGGGGACCTCAATCGGGAGCCCCGCCGCAAGGACCGCTTCGCGTCCGATCACGTTATCCTGCTCTCCCCGCTGGGAGACACAGCCGTAAATCACGTCATCAATCGTCTTAGGATCTATTCTTGTCCTTTCAACCAGCGCCCGAATCGGAGCGGCGGCCAAATCAATCGGGTGGACGAGAGAAAGCGAACCGTTTCTTTTCCCCCTCGGGGTACGAACGGCATCGATAATGTAGGCTTCTTCACTCATATCCCCTCCTAACCTCCCCTTACCTTAAGGGGAGGGAATTTTCCCCGGATTCTGTGGACAACTTCATCTCTAAACCATAACTCCCTCTTTGAGAAACCGACTTCACAGGTGCGAGAGCGAAATGCACAAAAAGAAGGCAAAAAAATTATCCACAACTGTGGATAACCCTGTGAATATTAATGTATGGTAATGTATTTTGATAATCGCACCCCAAGCGTCTCATACCGCTTCTCTTCCTTTTTAATATGCAGAAAATGCTGAAACTTCTTTTTAAATGGCGGGTGGATCTCCTCGATAATCCCCAGATCCTTGAAAAATGACAGGGCGTTTCTAAGATTGAAGGCAGAGAGCGATTCACGGTATTTTACCTTCTCCTTGAGAAGGAGAAGAAGCCCTTTGCCCCTCAAATAGTTGACCAGTTCCTTTTCCTCCACCGTTTTCCCAAAAAAACCGTTCAACCCCTTCCAGGCAATGAAGTACGATTCAAAATAATTTTGCAGGATCCGGCTCATCGGTTCGATCGCCCTGGAACCGGTTTCCGTGAGTGTTACCTGATTATCGGCAACCTTGAGCCACTCTTCCTTTTCAAAGAAAACCAGAACTTTTTCCAGATGGTCCTTGATCGGGTGGCGGCGGCTGAAGGTAAATTCGTGGCGGAACATCTCCTGCAGGGAACGGAACTCCTTTTCCACATCACTCAAGAGAAGCTGGTTTTTCCCGATCGTGCAGAGGATGGTGGAAAGACAGGAAAGGGAGATGAAAAAATGGATGGAGCTGTTTTTGTAGTAATCAAGGAGCGGTCGCCGCAGTTCCTCCACCACGTAAAAGGTCCCTTCTTCGTCGTGGTACTGACGGATCATGCCGGCATTGAGGTATTTGTTCAACGCCTCACGAACGGCCCCTTTTCTATTTTTTAGCAACGGTTCGGAGAGCCGGCATCCCGTGGGTGAAGCAACCTTGGGTGAATCACCCTTGGGTGGATCACCCTTGGTGGCGAGGTACCGGATATAAAAATCGATCTTCTCTTCGATAGAGGAGGCCGGGACCGCCTTTTGGTGGTGGCTCAAGAGGGCCATCGCCGTCAGGGCGGTAGCGGTGGCGACGGTCACCTTGTTGATGCCGTAAGTGACCTGCAGGGCGACCTGTTCCGTCAGGTTCTTCCTGTCCTCGGTGCCGATCTCTTCGGCCAGTTCTTTCAGCGAGAGCGGCTCGGAAAACTGGATGTAGACCTTACCGGTTCTTCTCTTCAAGTATTGGCGGAGAGAAAAAAGACTGCTGACATTTTCATCCTTTTTGCTCCCCCCTTCCTGTTCGCGGATGTAACTCTTTTCTTCGAGGACCGATTCATAGGTGAAAGAGGTGGGGACCAGAATAACGTCCGGTGCCGCCCCTTCCAAATAGGCCTGAATCACATAGGAGAGGATTCCCATCCGGGGGCGCAGCAATTTTCCGGTCCGGCTCCGGGTCCCTTCGATAAATAATTCGATCAGGGCGTTTTCAGAGATGATATACTTGATGTAGGCCTTGAGGGCGGCGGAGTAGAGTTTGTATCCTTCGAAAGACCTCCGGATGAAAAAAGCGCCGCCCCGCCTGAAAATCGGTCCGATCGGCCAGAAGTTAAGGTTGATGCCGCCGCAGACAAGCGGCATCGGGAGCCTCCGGTAGTAAAAGATGTAGGAAAGGAGGAGATAGTCGGTATGGCTCCGATGGTTCGGGATGAAAAGGATCGGGGCCTTTCCCACCTTGTTCCGCAGTCGCTCGATCCCTTCTTCATCCACATTCAGTCCTTCATAGATCTTGTTGAAGACCCAGCTGAGGAGGATGTCCCAGAGGGGAAAGGAAAGGTAGTTGAGCTCAGAGGCGATCTCTCTTAAATGATCCGCCACCTTCTTTTCCATTTCCACCGGAGAAAAGCCGGTTTCCTGGGAATATTGTTGCAGTGTTGTTTGGAGAGAGGGGTCTTGGAGCAGTTTTTCAACGACTTTATGCCGGGACTCCGGTGGAGGGCCGGGGATCTCCCTCATCCGGCTCCTGAGGTAGTTTTCAATGCCAAACAGGAACTTGCCGGGGAGATGCGCCAGGAAGGATAAGGTCTGGCGGGCTGACTGATAGATCTTTACCCCCACCTTTTCCCAGAAAGAGCGGCTTTCGTCCATGGTGGTGAACCGTATCTTATTGACGATACCGTGGCAATAAAATATCGCTTCACCATGCCCTCCGCAATCCAGCTTCTTTCGGATTCCCTCATTTCCAAAATCGCCGCCGGTGAGGTTGTGGAGAGGCCTTCTTCTGTCGTGAAGGAACTGGTGGAAAATGCCCTCGATGCCGGGGCGACGGAGATTTCGGTGGAGGTGGAAAAAGGGGGGCGATCCCTCATTTTTGTAGGGGATAATGGCGGCGGAATGTCGGCGGAAGATCTGGGGTTGGCGGTTCAACGCCATGCCACAAGCAAGATCCATGACGAAAAAGACCTCTTTGCCATCCGGTCTCTCGGATTTCGGGGAGAGGCCCTCGCCGCGATTGCGGCTATTTCTTTCTTGAGGATTGAAAGCCGCAAGGAGGGAGAAGAGGTCGGAAATTTTATCGAGCTGGAAGGGGGACAAACCACCAGGGAGGGAAAAGCCTCTTTGCCTGCCGGAACAAGGATCCAGGTTCGACAACTTTTTTACAATACGCCGGCCCGCCTGAAATTTTTAAAATCGCCGGAGACGGAGGCGCTTCATATCAAGAATGTTCTGGAGGCGTATGCCCTTTCGTACCCGGAGACTGCCTTTGTTTTTCGTCGTGACGGCCGCGAGGAACTCACCTTGAAACGGGGGGAATCTCTGGAGGAGAGGATCCGTTCGTTGCTGGGTGAGGAAATTGCCGGATCTCTTTTTCCATTCCAGGGGACCGTCTCCTCCCTGGAGATTTCAGGGTACTGTTCCTCGCCGGAATTAAATTCCTCGACGACCCGTTCCCTCTTCTTTTTCGTGAACGGCCGCTATGTGAAGGACAGGACCCTCCAGCATGCAGTCCTCTCTTCCTATGAAAACCTTTTGATGAAGGGGCGTTTCCCCTGGGCGGTTCTCTATCTTCAGATCCCTCCAGGACAGGTGGACGTGAATGTCCACCCGACCAAGGCAGAGGTCCGGTTTGCCAATGGCTCGGTGGTGCATGACGGAGTGCGGGAGGTGATTCGGAAAAAATTGAGCGAGAGGCCGTGGCAGACCTCACCCCTGACCCCTCTCCTTAGTAAGGAGAGGGGTGCCGAAGGCGGGGAGAGGTCTGACCCCGCGGTCACCCTCCCCTTAATCCCCTCCCATCAAGGGAGGGGGACTCAATTTCACTTCACCCAAACCGCTTACGGTTCCCTTCAGGTGATTGGGCAGGTTCATGGGACCTATCTTGTCTGTGAATCGGCCGACAATCTTGTCTTGATCGACCAGCATGCCGCACACGAACGGATCGGTTTTGAAAAACTCAAAAAACAGTACGAGGGCCAGGGTGGTTCACCCAAGGGTGATTCACCCAAGGGTGGTTCACCCAAGGGGATCGAAAGCCAAAGACTCCTGATCCCGGAGAATATCGACCTGGCACCATCCGAAACCGCCCTCCTGAAAAAATATTCGGACGAGCTTCACACCTTCGGGTTGGATGTCGATTTTTTTGGTGGCAACACCTTTGTGATCCGTGCCATTCCGGCGCTTCTGAACGGGGCTGATTACCCGGCACTGATCCAGGATCTGGTCGCTGAGATTGCGACCTTTGAAAAACTGACCCCGCTTCAAGAGAAGTTCCACGAAGTACTGGAGAGGATCGCCTGCCACCGTCAGGTGAGGGCAGGGGATCGTTTGTCGTCTCTCGAGATTCAGGCCCTCCTTCGGGACCTGGAAGGGATCCCCTTTTCTTCCAACTGCCCGCATGGCCGACCGGTCGGGATTGAGATTTCGTGGAAAGAGCTTGAAAAAGGGTTTCGGAGGAGACTCTGATTCATGGTTCGACTTGGCTCACCATGTTCGAGTCTGATGTCACTTATCGTCCTTTGTGGCCCGACCGCCACCGGCAAAACCAAACTGGCGCTTGAACTGGCAGAACGTCTGGGCGCCGAGATCATCAGCGCCGATTCCGGGCAGGTTTATCGGGGACTGGATATCGGCACCGCCAAACCGACCCCGGAAGAGAGAAAAAAGATCCCGCATCATCTGATTGATCTGATCGAACCGCCTGAATCCTTTTCCGCACCCCTCTTTGCTAAAAAGGCAGATGCGGCTCTTCAGGAGATCTCTTCCCGCGGAAAGAGATCTCTTCTCGTTGGGGGTACCGGTCTTTACATCCGGGTCTTTCTCGAAGGGATTTTTGAGGGACCGGCACGAAATGAAGAATACCGGAAAAAACTGGAGCTTTTGAAAAAGGAGAAAGGGAATGGTTTTCTCCATCAGGAATTAAAACGAGTGGATCCCAAGGCGGCCGAGAAAATTCATCCGAATGACCCGCAACGGATCGTCCGGGCGCTGGAGGTTTTTCACCTGACGGGGAAGCCGATTTCAGAGTGGTGGGAGGCGAGTAGGGGCGCTACTCGCCGCGCCCCTACACTAAAAATCGGCCTGACGTTAGAGAGAGAAGAGTTGTACCGCCGGATCAACGAACGGGTTCTGAAGATGATCAATGCCGGTTGGATCGGGGAGGTGGAGGGGATTATCCAAAAATGGGGGAGTAATATTCCACCCCTCAAACTGGTTGGGTATCGGGAGATTGCCGAATATCTGAAAGGGAAAAGGGGAAAGGAGGAAACGATTTCCCGGATCCAACAGAAAACCAGGAATTATGCCAAACGCCAGTTGACCTGGTTCCGGGCGGACAAAGAAATTCGCTGGATGAATCTCTCTGAAATAACGGAGGGTTTTATCCGCAACAGTTTCTTGACAAGATGAGCAACTTGGTTAATATTCGGCGACCCAATTTTTGGAAAATTCTATGCCCGCAGAGAGCACCATCCCGGAGAGTCAGACACTGGCCAAGGTCAAGCCGGAGGATCGGGCCAATCTTTGGACGCGCCGCGAGTTTTTTGGTTTTGCCGGCTGGGGGGCGTTCCTTTCCGCCATCGGTATCGGACTCCTTTCCTTTTTAAGGATGCTCTACCCCAGGGTTCTTTTTGAGCCGGACCCCACCTTTAAGGCGGGAAAAATCGAGGATTTTGTTGTGGGGGAGGTAAGCGAGAAGTATAAGGAGGAGCAACGGGTCTGGATCGTCCGGGAAGAAGAAAAGATCTACGCCATTCAGGCGATCTGCACCCACCTTGGTTGCACCCCGCGATGGCTTCCGTTGGAAAACAAATTCAAATGTCCCTGTCATGGGAGTGGCTTTGATAAAGGGGGGGTCAATTTTGAAGGGCCGGCGCCGCGCCCTCTGGAAAGACTGAAAGTGACTCTGGACGAAGAACAGAATCTGGTGGTGGACAAGAGCCAGAAATTCCTTTGGGAAAAGGGGGAGTGGGAAGACCCCGATTCCTTTGTAAAGGTTTAATATGACACTTAAAGAAAAACTCCTTCATCAGTACGAACAGGTCAGGCTGGTGGTGATCAACTCCACCGTTTGGAAGTCTGTCTTCCGTCACGGTTATAAGGATACTCCTCGCAATCGGGTTCTGATGACCGCCTCCAACGTCTTTTTACACCTCCATCCCTCCAAGGTCCGGCGGCACGGGATCAAAATCTCCTATACCTGGTGTGCTGGCGGGCTCACTTTTCTGATATTTTTGGTGACGGTCGTGACCGGTGTCATCCTGATGTTCTACTACCGGCCGGTGGCCGAATATGCCTACATCGATATGAAGTATCTGGAATTTGACATCCCATTCGGGATGGTCATGCGGAATATGCACCGGTGGGCGGCCCATGCGATGGTGATCCTGGTGATGCTCCATATGTTCCGCGTCTTTCTAACCGGTTCCTACAAGCCGCCGCGCGAGTTTAACTGGGTCGTTGGTGTGGTCCTGCTCGTCCTGACCTTTCTTCTCTCCTTCACCGGGTATTTGCTCCCGTGGGACCAGCTCTCGGTTTGGGCGGTCACCGTCGGGACCAACATGGCCAGGGCGACGCCGCTCCTTGGCCACGAAGGACCGATGGCCGAACAGGTTCGGGCCCTGACAGGCGACCTGGTAGCGACGCCCCGCTACGATGCCCGTTCCCTGTTAACGGCTGGCACAGTTGTGGGGGCCCCGACCCTTTTGCGGTTTTATGTCTTGCACTGCATTTTCATCCCGATTGCGGCCGCCGTCCTGATGATTGTTCATTTTTGGAGGGTGCGAAAAGATGGTGGCATTTCAGGGCCCCTATAAATTATGGCCGATTTAAGGAAAAAAGAAGGAAAAATTGTCCCTGCCTCGTCGCTCACCTCGGACAAGATCCATTGTTGGCCTTTCCTTGTTCGTGTCGAGTTTATTGTCGGCTTGGCCACCCTGATCTTTCTGACAGCCTGGTCACTCCTCCTGGATGCCCCGCTGGAGGAACCGGCCAATACCTCACGGACCCCCAACCCTTCCAAGGCCCCCTGGTATTTTCTGGGTCTGCAGGAGATGTTGGTCTATTTTGATCCCTGGATCGCCGGTGTGGTTTTGCCAAGCCTCATCATTGTCGGTCTCATGGTGATCCCTTACGTCGATATCAATCCAAAGGGGAACGGCTACTACACTATTCGAGAACGCCCCTTTGCCGTCGGGATGTACGCCTTCGGGTTTCTCATCCTCTGGATCTTTCTGATCTTTGTCGGTGTTTTCTTGCGTGGGCCCGGCTGGAACTTTTTCATGCCTTGGGAACATTGGGACCCTCATAAAGTCGTGGCACTCACCAACATTGATCTGAACATCTGGGTGGCCCAGACCTTCGGCCTCGATTTCCTGAGGGGTCCCGTTTGGGGGATGCTCCTCGGCCTGGGCCTGATTGGTGGCTACTATTCAACGGCGGCGCTTGTTTATAAATTAAAAGCGAAGACAAACAAGGTGATTGGCGAGCTGGGGCCAGTTCGTTACGGGATTGTCGCCTTCCTCTTTTTAACAATGATGGCGTTGCCGATCAAGATGGTTCTCCGCTGGACCCTGAACATCAAATATGTCTGTGTCATCCCCTGGTTAGGAATTAACATCTGATTATGGCTGACGGCAAAGAGAAAGAGATCGACCGGGTCGAAAAAATATCTTATTCAAAATACCTTTTTGTCTTGGGGACCCTTTTTTTTCTCGCCTCTGTTTGGGCGGTTTTTAACGAGGTAGTCACCCGTCGGAGCTGGAAATCGTACCAGAGCGAATTCAACCGGATCGAATTCAAAAGGGTTGAAACCGAATATCAGGAAAAGAAGAGACAGATTTTGGAAGAGGACAAGGCTTTGGAGGCCCAGTCCGTGAGTTACGAGTCCTTGCCTGATGACCCCGTCTTGCTCTCGCTCCGACAGATTCGTTTAAAGAAGGAAGCGGCCACCAACCGGATGGAGTCTGGTGAATACAAACAGGCTGTGACCGGGACGGCCCGTCAGAAGATCCGGATGGATGATTTGAAACAGAGGTATCAATTCCTCAAGGCGGATCAGGAGGAAATTTATTACGAATGGAAGCATGCCAAGGAGAACAAGAAGCCTTTTGAAAAACTGATGGCCTCTTATTATGAGAGTGACGGCAAGCTGATCGCCCTCAAACTGGAGATGGAAGATCAGGAAAAAAACCTCGCCAAGGCCTCTTCCTTTGTAGAAGAAATCCGGGCGGAGATCAAAAAATGGGAGAGGGCGGAGGAAGAACGCCTGAAACCGCTTAAACTTCTCGAAAAAAAGAAGGATGCGATCCTGTCGCGCAGGCTGGATTTGAAGCAGGTGGTCGTTGATGATTTGGGCAAAGGAGGGGTTGTCCAGTGGGGGGCGGTTGATCGGTGTGAATCCTGCCATGTGACGATCAACCGTGCCGGGTTTGAGGAAGAAAAAAATCCATTCAAGACCCACCCGAATCGGGAACTCATTTTTGCCAAACATCCTGTGGAAAAATTCGGTTGCGTCACCTGTCACGGCGGTCAGGGGCGGGCGACCGAGATTGAGAAGAAACCTCTGGAAGAGGGGGATCATGCCCATGGGGTTGTTCCTCATTGGGATGACCCGCTTCGTCGGGGGCTCGATCTCCAAACAAGTTGTAACAAATGCCATCAGGATCAGTGGAAGCTCGATTGGGCCCCCAATTACATCCAGGGAAAGCGATTCTTTGTCGAACGTGGCTGTATCGGTTGCCACAATGTTCAGGGTCTCGAAGGGATGCCGAAGGCAGGTTCTCCGCTCCTGAAGGTGGCGAGCAAGGTTGATCCCCAATGGCTGGTGGGCTGGCTCCGGAATCCGCGGGATTATCTGCCCCATTCCAAGATGCCGAAGATTCCGCTGGATATTGACGAACCGGGACAGGTGGAGAAAGTTGCTTCTTATCTTTTACAAAATTCCAAGCCCTTTGATTTTCCAAAAGGGAACTATCCGGGTGGTTTGGCAGAAAAAGGGAAACAGGTCTTTGAAACGGTCGGTTGCTACGCCTGTCACAGCTTGGATGGAAAGGGAGGGACCCATGGCCCTGCCCTGGACAAAATCGCTTCCAAGACGAGTGCCCGCTGGATCTATAACTGGATTCAGGAGCCAAGGGCCTACAGCCCGATGGCCAAGATGCCTTCTCTACGCCTGACTCCCCAGGAGGCGGCCGATGTCACGGCCTTTCTGATGCAACAAGGGGATTTGATCCCAGCCGAAGAGGGGCTGGCCGAGAAACTGAAGGATCCGGACAATGCGAAGGCTGGATTCCTGCTCATTTCACAGTACGGTTGCTACGGTTGCCACGAAATCCGGGGGTTTGAAAACGCCGCAAAGCTCTCTGTCGATCTGACCACCTTTGGAAGGAAGGATGTTGTCGAGTTCGATTTTGGAGATACGGAAATTTCCAGAACCTGGAAGGAGTGGACCCGGGGAAAACTTCACAACCCGAGGATGTACCTGACCGAAAAGACAAGTTCGCGGATGCCGAATTTTGAAATGACCGACGCGGAGATTGATGATCTCCTGGTTTTCCTGGGGAGTCTCAAGAAGGAGGAGGTGCCGGAGCGGGCGGTGCCGGTCAAGAGACATCCTGAAATTGCCGCTGTCAGTGTGGGTCAGCTACTGGTGAATCGATACAATTGTAAAGGGTGTCACCTGATTGAGGGGGAGGGGAGGGAGGCCATTTCACAGGTTGTTAGCGATCCCGGTTTCCTCCCGCCAAATCTGATGGGGATCGGTGCCAGGGTCCGGCCGGAGTGGATGTTCCATTTCCTCAAGGATCCTTCAAGCACGAAGATCCGGAACTGGCTCACACTCCGGATGCCGACCTTTCAATTCAGCGATCAGGAGACGATGGCGTTTGTCCGTTACTTCTCCGGTTTGAACCATGTCGATGCCGGCATTATGACCGGTGATTCCTTCAAGCCGGACCCTGCCTTGGTGGCCGTCGGTGCCAAGTTGGCCTCACCGGATTATTTCAGCTGTTTCTCTTGTCACGTTCAGGGGGGCAAAAACCCCTCCGGAATGCCCCAGCAGTGGGCCCCCGATCTGTCGATCTCTCGCCCACGGATCCGCCCCGGTTTCATACAGAAATGGGTTCGGGATCCCCAGAAATTCACGCCGGGGGTGAATATGCCCGGTTTCTTACCGGACGATTCAGCGGCGCCGCCGGATTTCCTGAATGGGAGTGCCCAAAAACAGGCTGAGGCGATTGAGCAGTATATTTTTAGCATCGGAAAATGATGGTTCGACTGGCTCACCATGTCCGAGTAGGTTTTCAAAAAACAAGTGGACACCCTGAGCTTGTCGAAGGGTCTCTTTGGGTTTTGTTTTTTTTCCTCCTTCCCTCTTTCTGCTGGGCCGGCGGTGCCATTTCGGGCCACGTTCGGTTTCAGGGGGTTTTGCCAAAACCGAAAACGATTTATGTGACCAATGATCAGTCTGTTTGTGGTTCCAAAAAGGTTTTGGAGACAGGGATTGGCAAAGAAAAGGGGGTGGGTGGGGCCGTTGTTTTTATTCAAGGCCCTGTTCCCGGGGGGAAGAGACTTTCTCTTCCTTCGCTGGTGATCGATCAGAGGGGGTGTGAGTTTGTCCCGCACACCCTTCTTGTGCCGGTGGGTATTCCGGTGACCGTGCAGAACAGCGATGCCACCCTTCACAATTTTCATACCGCAGGCAAGGTCAATCCCCCGACCAACCGGGCCCAATCCGGGGGGAGTGCCCCGATTCCTTTTGTTTTCCAGAAACCGGAGATTTTTTCCGTGGGGTGTGATGTCCATCCCTGGATGCAGGCCTGGATTGTTGTCGCCGAACATGCCTATTATGCCCTCTCCAATGAGGAGGGAAATTTTTCCATGGCGGATATCCCCGCAGGGGCCTACACCTTAAAACTCTGGCATGAATTTCTTGGAGAACAGCAAAAGAAGGTGACGGTGAGGGAAGGGGAGACAACTTCTGTGGAGTATATTTTGGAGTTAAAAAACTGACTGGAAAAATAAAGGTTGAAAAATAGAAAGTTTTTGTTGATAAAAGTGCCCATCCTTCGACTGAGCTTAAGGATGTCCATTGTTGCGTTCATGGGCATGGTGAGCTTGTCGAACCATGACACAAAAAAAGGAGGCAGTATGAAAAAGACGATTGTTGTTGTTACCCTCGCCCTTGGGTTGGTTCTTGCCGGAGCTGTCACCGTTCAGGCGGCAGGGACTATCAAAGGGAGGGCCAGTTTTACAGGGGTAGCGCCGGCGATGCCGATGCTGACCAAGCAGGCCGATCCGTTTTGTGCCAAGAGCCCGACCAAGGATGAAGAGGTGGTGGTGAACGCCAATGGCACATTAAAGAACGTAGTCGTCCGTGTGGTAAAGGGGGCCCCGAAAGGGGCTGTTCCGGCCCAGGCGGTGGTTTTGGACCAGAACGGCTGTTCCTACAAGCCGCGTGTCCTGGCGGTTGTTGCCGGCCAGAAGGTCCTGATTCGCAACAGTGATCCTGTCCTGCACAATGTTCATAGTTACCAGGGGGCGGCAACCGGTTTTAACCAGGCGATGTTCAAGGGGATGAAGGACCTGGAAAAAACCTTTCCGTTGGGGGCCACCAAGTTCAAGTGCGATGTGCATCCCTGGATGACCGCCTGGGTTGTTGGGAATGAGAACCCTTTCTTTGCCGCCACGGGAGAGACAGGTGAGTTTACCATCGGGAATCTTCCCGCCGGCACCTACACCCTCGAGGCCTGGCATGAGAAGTACGGGATCCAGACCAAGGATTTGACCGTTGCCGAGGGGCAGACGGTCGACGCCAGTTTTACGTTTGGCGCTAAGTGATCCCTATCTTATTTCTTGAGCCAGCCGCTCGGCCAGTCGCAGTGACAACCCCATGATCGTTACCATCGGGTTCACCCCCGGTGAATCTGGAAAAACAGAGGCGTCACAGACCGAGATACGGTCTGAACCAAACAACCGGAGATCCCCATCGACAACCCGGCTGATGCCTGCCGTTCCCTGGGGGTGGAAGCCGCTGGTGATCAGCCGGCGGGGGATAAAATCTTCGGGGCGGAGTTTTTTGAGCTCATGAAGAGTGGCTGGTTCATTGGGAAGATCCACGGCCGGAAGCAAAACCCTTTCCGCCCCTGCCGCAAAGAACGCCTCGGCGATCATCAAGAGACCGGCGCCGATCTCTTTGGCATCATCGGGGTGGAGACGGTAATGGATCCAGGGGGGAGAGTCGCCGAACTGTTGAACCCTGCCTGTCTGGCGATCCCGGACAAACAGACCGAAACTGACCAGATGTTCACTTTGGCTGATCCACCAGGCAAAACGCTTTCCCGCCTTTGAAAGCATCGGACCGATCACACTCTTGGGGAGATGGATCCCTTCCAGGGTCACACGGGGGAGTTCCGGGGGGCGGTAACCCAACCCTTGCGGCACCCCATGCCCGTTGTTGGAGAGAGAGGGGAAATAGGCCAAGACCTTGGTTGCGGGGTGGATCTTGAGATTTTGCCCAGCCAGGGACCCGTGAGACCCGAGCCTGTTTCTACGGATCAGACCGGGGGTTGCGAGGGCCCCGGCCGATAAAACAAGCTGTTTCGAGCGGATCAATTTTTTTCCGTCAACAGTTTCAATCTCCACAATGACGCCATTTTCTTTTTCCGAAATTTGTATGGCACGACTCCTGTCAAAGAGGCTCATCCCTTTTTCGACCGCTTCGACGAGAAAGGCCCGGTCTGTTCCCAGTTTGGCTCCGGTGGGGCAGAGGAAACAACAACGTCCAGAACCTTGGCAATCGGGGGCATTGCGGGGCAGGGGATAGACCTCATTTCTTCCGATGGCGGACAACCCCTTCTGAAAGATCTTCGAGGAAAGACTCGTGATGGCGGCAGAGGGTTTTGAAACACCAATCCGTTTCTCGGCAAGATCCATCCAGGGATCGAGGAGCCCGGAGGAAAAAGGGATGCCGGTTAGTTCCTCCCACCTCTCCAGGCATTCCGGGAGAGGCCTGAGGCAGGTTCCGGAATTCACGACTGTTGTCCCACCCACGGCGGAACCGGCCATCACGAGGGTAATCCCGCCGTAGAGGGAGGCGCTCATCCCCTGGAGGAGGTAATGTTTTTCCAGAATCCGCGGGGCCGACTCCATCTCCGCAAATCCCCCCTTTTCCACGATGGCGATACGGAACCCCCTCCGGGTCAGATCCCAAGCGACCGGGGCCCCTCCGGCCCCTGAACCGATCACCACAACATCAAATTCATTGTTCGGAATTTCTTTCGGGTGAACCACCCTTGGACGAACCCTCTTTAAAGGATGGGGAGGATTGGGCGGGACGTTTTTTTCTTCCGTCAACATTTCCATGAGGGGGCCCAGGAGAAGGGCCAGGATCGCCCGGAAAAGGGTAAACCGGTGGTTCATCATCCGGTCGAAAAACCGGTCGAAGTCTCCTGCCGAAAGGTGGCTCACCCGGTTTAGTCTTCCCAGAATAAAAAAAGGACCCGCAAAATCCAGAAGGAGGGCGAGGAGGGGGTAGAGGGTTCGGAAGGGATTGTCAAACCGGGAGCCCCTTTGCCAGGCACGCTGTGCGGCATCGGTCACCTGAGACGCCGGCATCCCCATTTCCAGGAGCCATCGTTCACCAAGGGGCCATCGGGATTTCATAGAGTTATCGGGGTCTCGTCCGGTCCACCCATTCAAAGGCGGCGGTTCCCTTGGCCACAAGGGTGCGGTCAACCCCTTTGGAAAGATCCACAAGCCGGAGTTTCAGGGAGGCCAGATTGCTATTGTGACACCAAAGGAGGGAATCATCGGTATCGGTGTATTCGACCACCGCCACCGGTGATGGGGCGATGATTTCACCGGAAAGGGTAACCTCCCCCTTTTTTGTTGAAAAGAGCCACCGACCTTCCGAGACTTCCGATTCTGCCTGAAAAATAGTCGACAGAGAGGAAAAGGAATATTGTTGCCTGCCGATAAAAAGGACAAAGGAGGAGAGGGGGCCAAGGGTCCACTTGGCCAGGTCGATCCTGGCGGACAACCCTTCAAAGACAACATCGGTTTCTCCCTCAAACTGGTTGCAATGGGCCCAGGCCCAGGACCGGGCCTGTCGGATTCCGCCAATATGCCCGATCATCGCGGGGGCCCTGTCCAAAAGGAGTGTTTCTGTTTTTTCATCCTTGGAGGAACTCCCCTTTCTTTTGACCTGCAGGGAGCCGGAGATTCGGATATCGAGCAGGCAGGCGGAATAACGGTTCCGGATCAGGCCGGTTCTTCGGATCAACCAGGGGCCATGGTCAAAATGGGGGCCGCTCATGGTCCAGTGAAGATCCCAGAAGAGAGGGCCGGCCTGCCCCCGGGCGCTGGTTTCATTGAGATGCGCAAACCCCAGGTGAAAGGCGGCGTGGGAGATCGCCAGATCCTCAAGGGGGTGGATCTCCTTGCCCGCCTCAATTTTTTCCCTGTCGAAGAAGACCCCCCAGATTGCCGCCTTCCTTTTTTTGCCGTCGAGCAGGCTGTAACGAAACCAGAAGGCCTTACCGGGGGCGATGTTGACCTTGCCGAACCAGACCTCATAAAAAGGACCCCTCCCCTTGTGGCGGCGTGGGAATCCCGGGACCAGGGGTCTTGTTGAATAACGATGGGCCAGTCCCAGGGAAAGGGCGACAAAACCGTCTGCCCCGGCGCAGAGAAGCCATGCCGTTCCGTCGCTCCAAGACAGAAACAGAAAACCCAAGGTGCTGATCAGTTTGGCAATCAGCAGACTTTTGTAGAGGGCTATTTCCCGGGGGTGGCGGGCCGAGCCGATCGCTATCCCGGTGATCCCCCCCATCAGCGAAAGAGAAAGGATGTAGGTCAGATTGCCGGTTGGGATCGTGATGGCACCGGAAAGACCAAGTGTTGTCGCCAATTGTGTGAGTTGTGCCGAAAGGGCGGTCGGGGCAAAGAGCAGGATCAGACCGACGGCGGCAAAAACGAGTCCCCAGAGGAAAACGGTTTTCTGGTAGGGAATCATCCCTCCCTTCCCTAATACAAATAGCCTTGAAAAGGCAATGCCTTAAGAGGCCTGCCTCAAGAGGTTTTGACATCATCGGGGCAAAAGGCTAAACCGGGCTTATGTCTCAGGTACCGCTATCGGCCCTTAATTTCCGGCAGGCCAGTTTTTCCCTTCAAAGATTGCTGGCGCAATTGGAGCGCGATTTTTCTTCGCTCGGTCTCGGGACGGCCGAGGCCTTCCAGAAGTTCCGGCAGGAATGGTCTCTTACACTGATTCGTTACAGGGCGACCATCCGGGAGATGCCGAAGGCCTTTCGGCATCACCCCCTGGTTAAAAAATCGCTCTACGAGATCAAATTATTTGAGAAAGAACTCCAGCGGTTTAAAAACAGGATGAGCGAAAATTCCTTTCCGGAATTTCGCGACTGGTCTGATCGGCTTCGTGCCAAGATTTCACGGGTGGCACTGCAGGTGGCGGAATTGGAGGCGAGTCCCCTCGTCCAGAAATTCATCAGGGGAGAGACCGTTCTCCCCGACAAAAGAATCCTCCAGTGGCGGCGCAAGCTGGTTCATATCACCCTCGGGCTTTCATTTCTCTGGCTTTTTGTCTATTCCGGCTGGCCCCGAAGCGTGATTTGGGGGATCACCGGCCCCTTTATTCTTTGGGCCTTTTCACTTGAGTTGATCCGTCATCTAAACCCCCGCGTGAACCGGTGGGTTTTCAGGGTTTTTGGTTCCATCATGAGAGAAGGGGAGAATGAAAAGGTCAACGCCGCTGTCTTTTATATTCTCTCGATGGGGATTGTTTATTTTGTTTTTCCGGTTGAAGTGGCGATGTTGGCCCTCCTTTTTATTGCGGTGGGGGACCCGATCGCCGGGATTGTCGGGATCCATTGGGGGAGGCACAAGATCTCTTCTTCAGTCAGTTGGGAAGGCTCCGCCGCTTGCTTTCTGGTTTGCGCGGGACTCGCGGCCCTTTGTGCCGGGAGGGTTTTTCACCACACCCTCTCCGGAGCGCCGCTTGTTCTTTTTTCGTTACTGGCCGGACTCACCGGCGCTGTCTCCGAGGCGTCGTTCAAAAAACTGGATGATAATCTCGTCATGCCGCTCCTCTCAGCCCCGATCCTCTGGGGGTTGATGAAGGTTTTTGAGATCTTAGTTTGAATAAAACGTGTCATTTGAATATATCCAGTATCTCTACCAGGGATAACACTTCCACCCCTTCTCCCAGGGAATAGCGGGATTCCCCTTCGGGGCGGACAATGAAACCTTTTTTAAGTTTTAAATCCTTCATGCAAAAAAACAGCCCCCCTACGTCCTCTTTTTTTGGGGCCGTATGGCGTTTGATTTCAATGGGGATTATTTTTTCTCCCTCTTTGATCAATAGATCCACCTCCTGTTTTGTCGCCGTCTGCCAAAAATAAAATTCTGTATCTGGTTTTTTTATCCGGATGGCGTCCATCAACTGCTCCATGACAAACCCCTCCCAGCTGGCGCCGCATTTGGGAGAAACCAGAATCTCTTCTTTCGTATTTAGATGCAGAAAATAATGCAACAGGCCGGTGTCTCTCAAATAAATTTTTGGGCTCTTGACCAGCCGCTTGCCGATGTTGACAAAATAAGGGGACAGACGCCGGATCAAGAAAGTCTGTTCCAGAATGTCGATATAGTGGTTGATCGTGTGGTAATTCATTCCCAGTGCATTGCCCAGTTCACTGGCATTCAAGATTCCTCCGTGAACGTGGGCCAGCATGGTCCACAGACGGCGCATCATGACGGGCCGCACTTCAATGCCGTAGAGTTTCAGATCCCGCTCGATGAAAGTGCGCGTGTAGCCCTCAAACCAGTCGAACCGCTGTGCGGTCGTCTTGGCCAGATAGGGTGTGGGAAAACCGCCGCAAAGCCAGAGCCGGTTTTCGTCTTCGACCTCCTCCATTTGAAAAGGAGTCATGTCGAGAAAACCGACCCGTCCGGCGAGGCTTTCGGAAACATTGCGAATCAGATTCGGTGAGGCAGAGCCCAGGAGCAAAATTTTGCTGGTCTTTCCCTTATGTTCATCCACAAAACTGCGCAGAAGCGGAAACAAGGGTGGAAATTGCTGCGCTTCATCAAAAATAATCTGATGCGGGTGGCGGTTCATGAATCCTTCCGGATCGCTTTCAACCGCCGTCCTGTGAGAAGGTTTTTCCAGATCAAAATAGGCCCATTCGGGAAATTGTTCTTTCACAAAAGTGGTCTTGCCGCATTGACGAGGCCCCAGCAGACAGACGATAGGGAATTCGCGCAGGAGTCTTTGCAAGGGAGAGGTGAAGAGCCTTGGGGTCAAGGACATATGTGCAATTTAGAATATATATTTCTATTTTGCAAGTCTTATTTTCGCCCCGATAAAATCTTTGTCCCCTTAGCGGGTCCTCGGGCCTTGTTTTCTGAAGAAACGTCTTCCAAAACGTCTCTTAAAGGGAGTGTACGGTTTATTGAAAGCGGCGACCACGTTCGAGGCCCCGGGTGTGGAGGCTGGCAGTCGGGAACTGATCTTCAAGGTTTTTCGGATCAGTTTTTCAATATCACGGATATCCCTTCTTTGATCCGGGGTCGCAAAAGAGATTGCTCTCCCCTCGCGGCCGGCGCGACCGGTCCTTCCGATGCGATGGACATAGTCTTCCGAATTATCCGGAAGATCAAAGTTGATCACGATCCCGATATGGCTGACATCAATCCCGCGTGCCGCAATGTCGGTGGCGACAAGAATCCGGTATTTGCCCCTCCGAAACCCATCCATCGCCTCTTTGCGCTGGCCCTGCGAACGGTTGGAATGGATCTCAGCCGCTCCGTACCCTTTTTGGTTCAGATGCTGACAAACTTTTCTGGCCCCATGCTTGGTGCGTGAAAAGACAAGCGCCGTTCCTGGTGTCTCTTGAAGGACCGTTTCCAGGAGCGCCTGTTTCCCATCCTTATTAACAATGATGATCTCTTGCTCCACGTTTTCTGCCGCCGTTCCGGAGGGGGCGACCTCTACCCGGACCGGCAACTTCATATGGGCCGTCGCTATCCTTACAATCCCGGTAGGCATGGTGGCCGAGTAGAGAAGGGTTTGTTTCTCGGTCGGGAGGTTTTTCATAATCTGATTAATCTGCGGGGCAAACCCCATATCGAGCATCCGGTCGGCTTCATCCAGGACCAGGATTTTGACATCCCTCAGCGTGACAGTCCTTCGTTGCAGGTGATCGAGCAGACGCCCCGGGGTGGCTACCAGCACACGGGGGTGACGTTGCAGGTCCCGGATCTGTCGGGTCATTGATTCACCGCCGATCAACACCGCGGCTGAAAGACCGAGCGGCCTTCCGATCTTTTGAAGCATTTCCTCTGCCTGGATTGCCAGTTCACGGGTCGGGATCAGGATCAGCGCCCGGCCGCCTTGCATCGCCTGCAGACGCTGGATAAGAGGGATGCCAAAGGCCAATGTCTTGCCGGTCCCGGTTTGGGCAATACCGATAATATCTTTGCCGGCAAGCCCCGCCGGGATTGATTGGTGTTGAATAGGGGTCGGCTTTGTAAAATGCAGATGCTCTAGAACAGCTAAAATGGGGGCAGAAATTCCGAGACCCAAAAAACTGTGGGCCGGGTTATGAGGGGAATAGGTCGTTGGCACCGGGCAGGGATAGACGATTTAGGATTGTTTGTCCAGGGATTCAAATATTTTCGCCACAGGGCGTTGACGAGGACCTTTTCGATTTAATCGCTCATTTTTTGTAGACGAGATACTCATTGAGCGAGGAAATACGGCCCGCTTCCGTTGCACCACCGCTTTCGGCCCCGGCATAACTGAAGGTGTTCCGAAAGCCGTGACCGAAGAGCAAGGTCGTCGCCGTCACTTGATAAATGTCATAGATAGTCGAACCGGAGGTCGTACCGCTGGCTGCAGTCAGATTGATAGGGAGGCTTGCCGTAGCCGTCTCGTCAACCGTTCCCTTGATCTCCAGGACAAAATTCGTGGCTTGGTTGAGGCTCACGCTTCCCGTGCAATTCACGGCATCGTAAGTGATATCGGTCTTTACCGCCGTCTCGCCGTCTTCCATGATGACAAAGGTGTGTTTTTCCGAATAGGGGGAATTGGCATCCGGGGTGAGACAACCGGTATCCCATGTTCCGATCAGCCGGCTATCTTTATTGGTTTTGGTTGCCGTTCCCCCATCATCCGTACTCTCAGCCGAACCGCACGACATCGCCATCACGAGAAATGACCCGCATAGAAACCAAATCGCCACCATCATTTTTCTCATGTTCTCCTCCCATGCCTTGTGAGTATCAGAAACGGAGAAAGGAGTCAAAATGCAAATCCGTGGCAGATTCGGCATTTCTTAAAATGCTGGCCTCAATCCGGTATTGGTGATATAAAATCCCGCTATAGAGCCGAGATTTTTTTCCATCACCGTCCGGCCTCGCGCGAAGCGTTCCGAGGTTGAAAAAAGGCCTGACGGTTCCTACCGCGTTTCGGTAACCGCGCCTCCCATTGAGGGGAGGGCTAACGAGGCGGTGACCCGAGCCTTGGCCGATTATTTCAATATTCCCCAATCATCCGTTCGGATTACGAGGGGCCTCAGCGGCAAGAAAAAGTGGGTTGAGATTAGATGAGCGGCTTTTTTATGTGCGTCCCCAACGGGATTATTCGCACGCCCCGTTATAAAAACCGTGGTGCTCAAGCGCCGTAGAGATAAAACTCCTATCGGAGTTTTGTCATCACAATTCAGCGTCGAACCCTACGGGTTCTAATCCGTCAGACAACAACTGTGAAAGAGCAAGGGACCAGAAGATCCCTTGCTCTTTCAATCGTCCCCCAAGTGCAGGAAGAAGTACTGCTTTGTGAGCCGCTCTGCAAGCGGATAATCCCCCCACCTGCCCAGAAAAGAACCAAAAAACAGATCGGGAAACCCAATGGGCAACTCTTTCACGATCCCTTCAGGGAAGGATTGCGCGAACAGTTTCCGAAACCCTTTCGTGAATCCTTCAATGCGGGAAAGCGACCGGATTGGGTATCCGGCCAAAAGCCTTGAATTCATGATAGCCTTAATTATTACGGTAATCATGTTGACTTATTATTAATCATATGCACAATATCCTTATAATTTAAGAGTATTGTGCTATGGAACCAACGGCGGGAAAAAAACTCTATCAGGTCGCGGAGGGCCAGCTTGGCTATTTCACCGCCAAACAGGCCATTGACGCCGGCTATTTGGCAAAAAACCATGCCTACCACATCCAGCGGGGTCACTGGATTCGCGAACACCGGAGCATTTATCGCCTCGCGCATTTTCCCCATACCCATGAGGGCGAAATGGTGTTGTGGTCCTTGTGGTCCAGAAACAGGGATGAAGTGCCCGAAGGTGTGTATTCTCATGAAACGGCTTTGAGTATCTACGACGTGAGCGATGCCATGCCGGCTAAATTGCACATGACCGTACCCGTCAAATTCCGAAAATCGGCTGCCGTACCGTCAGTGATCGTTTTGCATCGTGGCGAGTTGCGACCCAAAGACATTCAGAAAAGAAACGGTTACGCCGTCACCACGCCTTTCCGAACTATTCTTGACCTTGTTGTCGGCCAATCGACCCCTGACGATATCGTGGACCAAGCCATCAGGGAATTCCGCGGACGGGGGCTTTTGATTGAAAAGGAGCTGTTACGGCTTGTAGAGGCGCATCCGTTCCTCGCGAAGCATTTGCTCCAAACCCGGGTTGCCGGAAGGAAACAATGATCAAAAAATTCGCCACACCGAAAGCGTTCAGAACATCGTTGGAGGAACGTCTCAAAACTCATTCGCGAAAGACGGGGATCGAACTGCAGAGATTACGCAGACAGGTCGCCTTCGATCGACTGCTCTTCCGGCTTTTTCAATTCTTTCCGAAGGACCTGCTCCTCAAGGGCGGTTATGCCATGGAACTCAGACTTGAAGGGGCACGCGCCACGAAAGACATCGACCTCGTGCTAAAGGCCACACGGGTCGGGTCAACCGGCAACAGCGACCATGTCATCCGACGGATGCTGCAAGACGCCGTGCAGAAAGATTCAGGCGACTTCTTTGAATTTCTCGTCGGAGAGCCGACCCTCGATCTGGAGGCGGTTCCCTACGGAGGATCCCGTTATCCCATTGAACAAATCGAGAGCGAGGATTGGCTCGGGTTCGCGGGCATTGAAACACTGCCGTTCCCCGCCATTTCCAGAGAGCAGCAATTCGCGGAAAAGCTCCACGCCTACACGTCGCCAAGAGAGGAATCCGAAAATTCGCGGGTAAAGGATCTGATCGACTTGGTACTGCTGATCGTCTCGGGCGGATTGAAAACGGCGATCGGAAAGGTTTTTGAATATCGGGCAACCCATGAAGCGCCCAAGACCATCAGTCACCCTCCCGCAAACTGGAAACCGAAATTCGACAGATTGGCAAAGGAATGCGGGCTTGATTGCGATCTCGCCAAGGCGTTTGAACAAGTCGAGGCGTTTATCGGCGGGATTTTTCGATGAACTGCGCCGCTGCTTTATCGAGTTTGATCCAGCGCCGTTATTCTTGATGCAACAAAGAAATACTATTTCCGAGTTGTGGATGTCGTCGTAAGAATCTTACCTCGGACTCCTGTAGCTTCCGGTGTAGGAGATGGAAATCTAGTCCCTAGAAAATCTACATGCTCTATCTGAAGAATGTAATGCCTAAACTCCATTGGAGGAAAATTTATCGGCCCGTCAAACGGTTTAGCATAATTTATTCGTTCAATTGTGAATGTTGCAGTTTCCTCGGAAAGAATCGGATTGATAACAGTCCCGATTTTTTGATTACCAACATACAGTCCCATCCCTCACCCCAGTGACTCGTTCCATTACTTCCTGAGGATCTTGTTTAGTTAGGATTAGATTAGTCGTCCGATAGTCAACTTGGGCACCGGGAGAGTCCACAAGCACAGGGCTCTTATCGAGCTGGGAGTTTTCAATTATTGCTTTTGTCATTGGAACATCATTTTTTCCTGAAAGAAGGTGTGGCCCATACCAAAACCCCCAAGCACTATATGCAGCCGCAATTGTGGCAGTTACGATATAAAACCACCCATTTGAAAACATAGACAACATTGGTATCTCGTATTAAATTTAGTCACCGATGCCGCAAACGCGGCACCGGTGACTCATTTGCGTCCCCAACGGGATTATTCGCACGCCCCATTGTAAAAACCGCGGTGCTCAAGCGCCGCAGAGATAAAACTCCTATCGGAGTTTTGTCATCATAATTCAGCGTCGAACTCTACGGGTTCTAATCCGTCAGACAACAACTGTGAAAGAGCAAGGGACCAGAAGATCCCTTGCTCTTTCAATCGTCCCCAACGGGATTCGAACCCGTGTTCCCACCGTGAAAGGGTGATGTCCTAGGCCACTAGACGATGGGGACTCCTTCTGTGAGTCGGCCGGGGCTCGAACCCGGGACCCTCGCCTTAAAAGGGCGATGCTCTACCAGCTGAGCTACCGACTCTCCTTAATAAAGAAGGCGAGAATCTGTAACAGAGCCTTAAGAAGCTGTCAATTATAAGGAAAGTGATTCCAGGATCCGCCGGGTGCTGTAAGATCTGTTCAGCGTGTAAAAATGGATGCCGGGGACACCGGCTTCAAGGAGTTGCCGGCACTGCGCTGACGCATGTTCAATACCGATTTCCCGGACCTTGTCATGGTCTTCCTGTACGGCGGATAACCGTTGGTAGAGATCTTTGGGAATGGAGGCCCCGCACATCCGGGTGATTTTCTCGATCTGACCCACGCTCAAGATCGGCATAATCCCGGGGACAATCGGAACCGTGATGCCAATCTTTCGAGCCCGTTCGACAAAATCAAAATAAAACCGGTTGTCGAAAAAGAGCTGGGTCAAGACAACATCGGCCCCGGCCGCAACCTTTCGTTTCAGATTTTGAAGGTCCGTTTCGAGGTCGGGCGCCTCGATATGCCCCTCGGGGTAACCGGCCACCGCAATGCTGAAGCCGTTGATGCTTTTTAAAAAGGCAACCAGTTCATTGGCGTAGGAGAAACCATCGGCCGGTTTGACAAACTGTGCGCTCCCCTGGGGGGGATCACCCCGCAGGGCGACTACCAGATTGATTCCCTTCTCTTTTAAGTATTCCACATATTCTTTGATGGCAATCCGGTTCGACCCGACACAGGTAAAATGAAAGGCGGTTGTCAGATCCAGTTCCTTCCGGATCTGGATGACAAGGTCACGGGTCACGTCGCGCGTTGTCCCCATCGCCCCGTAAGTACAGGAGACAAACGCCGGCTTGAATGGTGACAGATCTTTCAGGCTTTGAAGAAGAGAGCCCATCCCTTCCTCATCTTTTGGGGGGAAGACCTCAAAGGAGATGCGGCAGGAACCGGGCTGGTAGTAATCTCTAAAATCCATAAGAAGGGGTGATACTTTCCGTTTTTACGAATAAGGCAATAAGAAATTTCCCGGATCGGATTTCACCTGAGGCAGGCCCCTTGTTTGGGTCTCCAGACCCCAAAAATTGGGCCCTGCAATCCTTTAATAAGTAAAAAACAGATTATTTAACAAGTAGTTATAGATTATGCCTATAATGGCATGCCCTTTGCATTTATAAAGGGTATGAAAAATATAATCCTTTTATTGGCTCTCTTCTTGATCCCGCTCCAGGCTGAAGCAGGTGGGGTCATTCACTCAAAGAGGCTTGAAAAAGTTGTTTATAGGATAGGAGAAGAGAGGGTCTCCCCCGAAAAATTTACAGCCTACGTTAAAAAATTGCTTTCCGTTCGCGCAAGGATTGAAATCTCTATCCCTCTGCAGGATTTGGCCGAGTCGTGGGGGACCCTTGTCGGTTTGATGGGGATGGAGGGGGTTGAAGAGTTTGAGCATATCAAAGATATATTGGGCAGAGAAGGTCCCTCAGACGATCCTCTCAAGGAGTACCTTGTAGACCTGAATGACTCCTCCGATTGCGGGAATAATCTGACCTCTTCGGTCAACATCTCAGACAGGGTCTTTGGTGCCGGCGGCGAAGAGGAGGCGGAAGGTGAGGAGGCACAGGAGGATCGCCAGGGGAGCCTTCTTGTTAATACGGAGATTGATCAACACCTCGAAGAGGCGAGGAAACAGAAAGAGGAACGAGACAATCCTCGAGACACGGCGCTGGGAGAATTACCGGTTGGATTTGAAAAGCACTGTCCCAGCAAACAGGAGATGGCCGGATTCGATTTTTCCGGATTAGATTTTTTTGGTGGGCTCAGTATTGTAGTAAATGACCGTGGAGGGATCACCATTGCCGGAAGGGGTAATCTGGATGGCCACGCCGATGCGAGGTCCGGGAGTGTTGAGTATGATACCTCTCGCAATACGGGGGCGGTAAAAAATGGTGATGGTGACACGATTGTTAGGGTTGGAGGCAGTGATGGTGGGAGCGCTCCGTCAGATGGAGGTGGAACCCCATCAGGTAGAGGTGAGACTTCCGATGCGGGTGGTACGGAGTGGGCCGGCCCTGACGAAACGGGAGACAGCGATGGTACAGCGGTCAGTATGCCAAGTCCCGAAGGGGGCGGCGGTTCTTGCCAGCCGGGCAGTTCGAATCCTTTTTGTGTCAAGCTCTCAGGAGGAGGTCAGACCGGTGGGTCAATAAAAGAAGGTAAAGAGAAGGTTATCATGCCAAACCCGGAAGGGACAGAGGGGGATCTCCCCGGGGCGACTATTGGTGGAGTCCATTCGTGGCGACAGTTATTCAAAAAGAACTGCAAAGAGAAGGTGGAAAAGGCGGGACAACCGACTCCTGGATCAGACAACGGCAGTTGCTCCCTTCTTAAGGGTCCGGTTCAAATGGCCGGCGGTGGCAACCCTTGCGCCATGGTTCAATGCGGGGATGACGAAACACCGACTGTCGTCGGCAACCTGTGTGAGTGTCGATAAACGGGCCTTCCTTATTTCTTCGCTGTAGCACAAGAAGTCGCACTCGCCGCCGTCAATGGGGTGGCAAAATCGATCGAGCCGGCCGTTTGGCCATCCACAATCTTTAGGGTAAAACCGCTATCCTGGTTCAGTTCAGCGACCGAGGCGGCTCCAAAAGAGGCCACGCAAGTGGCGAGCGGGACATATTTGGAGGTAGAGATGCTTGTCCCAATCTGGACGCAACGGGTCTCCGTAGGGCTGTTTTTAACGGTTTCCGCCGCTGTGGGGGTTGCCGGGAAATCAGTCCCCTGCCAATATTGGGCCCACAGATAACTCCCATTGGATTTCAATCGGTTGATGTAGCTATTAGGGGCCTGGTCACGAATCTGAATCGCCTCAAACAACTGTGTACTGGCGCTTAAGCTTCCTGCATAGCCGGCGACGTTGATCCCTGAACCCTCCCCGCGACCGGCGTAGTAGGCCGGCGATCCGGTCGCAAAAAAGAGAAACCGGTCTTCGGCCTTGTTTCGGATCCCCCCATAGAGCCAGTTGGAATTAAGGGAGACAAAGTATTGGTCTTCCGCCGAGCCCTGATTGACCGTCCACCAGAAACCGTCTGTGGCGTCTGAACCTTTTTGGAAACCGGAGAAGGCGATGGTCTGGGGGATCCCCCACGAGGCGTACCAGGGGATGGCGCTGACAATGCTCACCTCCTCCCCCCTGATGGCGACACAACTCTTGACGTTCTCAATCTTGGCGATCATGGAATCAAAGAAACAGGGATCGACCCCGAAATTAACGTAGTGCCCTGCTGTTGTTGAGATGGTTGCGCAAGATTTGGGATCGGCCAGCACGGTCGGCTTGATATACTTCGAGCCGACACTGCCGTTGGAACAGTCGGTACAGTTAAAACAGGTGCCGTCAGCCAGGAAGGCGTCCGTACACTCGTTATTGTAATCGAGCCCCCAGAGCCGGGAAAGGATTTCTCCGGCCATGGAATCCGCCCCGCCGGAGGCGGTCAGACTGGGGCAGTCGGTGTAACTGGAACTGCAGGTTCCGGAAAGGGCATTTTTAGGGTGATTCACGCGGAAGGCATTGAGACTTGAGGAGACGGTGCCGATTTTGAGACCGGCAGGGACCTGGTTGTTCAATGCTTCTCCAAAAACGGCATAGGTGGCGGCCTCTGTGGCTTCTTCTGTTGTTGTGGTATCATCGGAAGAACTCGAACTACAACTGCTGAAGCCCACAAAACCGAGCAGAATAGCGAGCGAAATAATTTTTTTCATAGGTCCCTCCCATTGTCAGAATTCAGAAAAGTAGACTATAACTCAGCCGGGATTATCTTTCAGCATGATCTAGATCATGTCCCTTTTAGTAGATTTTTTCTGGGATTTCTATATAACAAGGAGGTGATTTTGCGCCGGGGATCATGGCTAATCTTTTTAGTGGTGGTGATCTTTCTGACCTCTTGCGGTTCCTCGTCCCAAACGGCCGACAATGGGGAGGGAAATTCCGGCACCGATGAGGGAACCGGTGACGATCTCCCCGCTTGTGGCAGCCAAAACACCTTTTTTACCGCCTCACCCTTGGAGGCTTCCGCTTTCAGCTCGATTACCCCTCTGGGAAACCTTAACCCTTCGGCGCACACCTTTCCGACAGACCACACCTATCTGATGCTAACCGACAAGACCCAGTCGGTTTCTGTTTATGCCCCTGGGGATCTCACGATTACGAAGGTTATTGATTACTCCAATAATTATTCGGTCACCTTTTACTCCTGTGCCGAAATTTATGGGTATTATGACCATATGACGACCTTGGTAGAGAGTATTACCTCACAATTCAATTCTGCCAATGCCTGTCCTTCTTTGGGTCCTTCCACGGCGACCACCTATTGCCCGAGTATCCAGGTCAAGGCGGGGGATCAGATAGGGTCCATTGGAGGACCCAACGCCGACGGCTCTGCGGCCCTTGATTTTGGCGCTCGGGATACCCGTCTGGCCAAGACCTCATTTATCAATATGGATGGGGCGGTTAACAGCCAGTATGTTGTTTGCCCTTATGATTATTACGTTTCGGGGAGCGTCAAAGACGGTCTTGTTGACAAACTCAAGAGCGTAAGGACTACCGAGCCGTTCTGTGGCACTGTAGCCTTGGATGTTACGAACACGGCGCAGGGGAGATGGTACCTGGCCGGTTCCAGCGCCTCCAGCTCGGATGAGAGTCAGCACCTGGCCCTGGTCCCCTCCAATTTTGATCCTAACGTCAAGGTCCTTTCGGTGGGAAATTCGACCGTCGGTACGGGGGCTTCTCATTTTGATCCCCTCTCGAGCGGGCTCATCCGCCGGAGTTTTGCGGATATCACCAATGACGGGAACACCGCCTGTTTTGACAGTTTGCGAAATACAGCCAGTGCCGTTACCGGGACGGCGTTGTCAGGCCGCTTTTTTCTGAAGATGACCAGTAATACGGCCCTCAAATTGGAGAAGGATGCTTCCAGTAGCAGCTGTCCCAGTGACCCCAATACCTGGAGTTTCACCTCGTCAGCCGTTAACTTTGAGCGGTAAGGCAAGAACCGGTGGTTCGCCTACTTCAAGGCCTCCACGCTTTGCAGGGTAAACGTGACTTCCTGAGTTGTGTTCGAGCAACCATCAAATGTAAAACCACCCTGGGAAGAATCAGTGCAGTGAAGGGTTGCCGTAAAAGAGGTTCCCACCTCTGTCTGGCGTTGAAACTTGGTGAGGAGAGGACCGGTGGTGCCCCGGTAGTCTTGGAGTTCCAGATTCCCGTCACTCCCGGTTTTGACGAAAGACACTTTTGAAAACGGAGAAACGGCGGTTGTTGTTTTTGAATTGATCAGCGTCGCGGTATCAACGCCATAAATGGTTTTGGTCAAATCCCCCTGAACAGAATAGAATTCCAACCGGATATCAAAGTTATCGGCACCGCTGGAAACGGTAGCCATGTAGGTTTCCTTGGTGACGCTCTCAGAGGTCTTGTGAGGAACCGGTGTGAGACTAATCATCGGGACGAGCAACTGGTTCCCGACGGTATCCTTGAGGATGCAACTGCCACAACCCCCAAGACCGGGGGAATAAGCTTTGATCAAACCTTCAGGATTGAAGGTGAGATCGAGGGCAAATTGGACGTTGTTATCAATGTCCGCTTGAGTGATGACAAACGGGTTCTGAAACCGGAACCAGGATCCACCGTTACCCAGGACAACAACCGCTTCTTTGGCCGAAGAGATCATTGAAAAATCATCGGTGGCTGTGGTCATTGGCCCCTGGTTAGAATCAACAGTCGCCGTTGTCCCGTCTGCGGTTCTGTAAGTAGTGCCATCCGCCATCGTTACTTCAGCCTTCAGTTTAACCGGAAGGTACCAGTTGATGTAACCGTAATTATAGGAGCGGACGTCCGCCGTTGTAAGAGTTTTATCGGTTTTGAGGGTCGCTCGAGAGGTATCGTCAATCAGATCGACAAAACCGTCATCGGACCCACGGGCGACATCACCAAAGGGGGCAAAGTCCTGGTCTAGGGTATAAGTGTAACGCGAATCCGACTGATTACCTTTGTATAATTCCAAACAGCCGGTCGGGTTGTTGTAGGCGGACCCTGAGGTGTCTATCTTTTCGCAGATGGTGATAGAGGTGATGTAATATTTCATACTTTGAAGTCCTGTAGCCGTGGCCTGTCCCACAAGTGCCTGAGTGGCCTCAGAAGTGGAGGCTTGGGGTGATGTCTGTGTGGCCAGTTTCAAGGCCGAGGAGATTTTTGGCTCGGTGGCGGTGCTTCCTGTATCTGTACCGCCGGAAGAACCACTGCCACCGCAAGAGGCCAGAAAGATTACTGCGACTATCAAGAATCCGAGCATCTTCCGTTTCATAGAGAGTCTCCTTTACGTTAGTATTGAAAGTATACTTTATCATTGTAAGGGTTAGTCCGAAGCATTTCAAGATAATATTTTAAAATACGTATTCTTTTGAACACAGTATTTATTATAATATATTGTTATATATAGATATTTTTTTGTATAAAGTTGTTTTGAACACAAAATTGATATAAATTTCTTGTTTAATGGTTGGGAGATCGGTAGAATTCAAATCATGGGCAGGACCGGCTCCAAAATCGACTTGTTTCAATACCGCGACTACCGGTCCTTTTTAAAAGACTGGTACAAGGCGGCCAAGGCGGAAAGGAGTTCCTATTCCTTCCGTCTCTTTGCCAAAAAGGCCGGGTTTGTTTCGAGCAACTTCCTGATGCTGGTGATGCAGGGCAAACGGAACTTAACCGAGGAGAGCCTGAAGAAGTGCCTCGTGGGGTTGGGCCTGAACAAGCAGGAGCAGGATTTTTTCAGGAGCCTGGTTTTCTTCAATCAGGCGAAGACCCATGAGGACAAGCATTTCTATTACCAACAGCTTCTTCGCTCCAGAAAGTTCCGTCAGCTCAAGCCGATTGAAAAACAGCAGTATCAATACTATTCGGCCTGGTATCACCCCGTTGTTCGTGAACTTGTTGTTTCACCGGAGTTCGACGGCACGCCGGAATGGATCGCCAGGCATCTGTTCCCGGCAATCGCACCAGCCCAGGCGGCCAAATCGATAGAACTTCTCGAAGGGCTCGGCTTTATAGAGAAGGATAAAAATGGGCGATGGCAACAGACCAGCACGATTATCTCGACAGGGCCGGAACTGATCTCAGTGGTGGTCCATAATTATCACAAACTTCTCCTGGATCTCTCCAAACAGGTGATGGATCAGTTGTCTCTCAAGGACCGCGAGGTCAGTGCCTTGACGTTGGGGGTTAAGAAGGAGAGGCTGGAAGAACTCCGGAATAAAATCCGTGAATTCCGCCAGGAGATCCTCAAACTGGTTTCCGAAGATACCGAGCCTGAAGAGGTGGTTCAGTTGAACATCCAGTTTTTCCCAGTGACGAAGGATTTGAAAGGGGTAAAAATATGAAGACCGTTACAAGAATAGCCCTGTTTTTTTCCTGTTTGTTACTGACAGCCTGTGGGGGTGCGGGGGGGACGGAGACAGGGACGACGGATACCGGCAATGAGATAGATACGTCGGTCTTGGGATCACGGGTGGAGGCGGTCGCTTCGGCTCTGCTTCCCAATATCCCCAAATCTTCCACCAGCGGTTTTACCTCGATCGAGGCGTTGACCTACGGGACGAACGATCACTGGGCAACCTATCGGAACAGTGACAACGTGACGGTCCTGACCGATATCTTCGGGGGCGCCAATGAAGAGCCTCGTGTGGTGACCAGGGTTCGTGTCTTGTTGGATCACTTGAAGGGGAAATTTCAGGATATCTTTTCGAAGGACTCAAAGATTGATTGCACAGGGGCGGTTCCTCTCACTGCGGATGATTCAATAACAATCTCCTTTTATGGAGCGATTGCCAACGGGACCCAGGACAATCGTTATTTTGACTGTGTTAAGGAAACCGTTGTCAGTGAGCTGGATCAGGAGACGACGATTTACGGCAAAGACAAAGACGGGGTTGTTCGTCTTGTCGATATGTCGGATAAGACGAGCACCAATTCCGAGAGCACGGCGATCCGCGGTGATCAGGTCCGTATTCGTGCCGTCCGGTATGCCACTTATGCCGAGGTTCAGGAAAACGGCAGCAAGGTGAGTTATATTGACCTCCATTTTGCCCATGGGAGCTCCTACAATGGAGCGGACAAGGCTTTTTCAACCTCTGATGATGTTATCTTCAAAAGCCGGAGCCGGATTACGGGGCGTGCCGTCCTGGACAACGACGGAAACCCGACGATCGGTCTCGGCGATTTTACGGTTACCAAGTACGATGTAGCCGAAAACGGGGCTTCTCCGGCAGTGACCCAGACCATCGGGCGCGGCAATTATGGGGGAAACCAATATTCTCTCTTCAGGATCAATTCTAACATGAGCAGTCTGAGAGACCTGGGGACCAAGACCTTCTGCCTCCAGACGCCGGCGGGCGGTTCGGGACTCCCTTCTGATGCCGACTCGCTCAACTGCGGTAGTCTGGAGAGCGCCACTGCATGGGAGGGGGTTTTCCCTTTTAGTCTTACCCCGGAGATCAGTCAGGGCTTCGATGCGGCAGAATTCTTCGAAGGGGATGACACCGATATGATCGCCAACGACGGGGGCAACTTTACGATCCCGGATTTTTAGGAGTTTATTCGCTTGTAGGACTAGTAACGACTCTCGCCGCCGCCGTGACGGCGATTACCGCCAAAACCGCCACGTCTTGGCCCGCCGCCGCCACCACCGGGGCGGTCTCTGCTTTCGGGACGGGCCTCATTGACAACGATTTTTCTGTCACCGAGAGGGGTATCATTGAGTTTCTCAACCGCCTGCTTGGCGGCCTCCTCAGAAGTCATCTCGACAAAACCAAAGCCGCGGGACCGGCCTGAAAACTTGTCTGTGATGATTCGGGCACTGGTGACCTCGCCGTAAGCGGCGAAGGTCTGGCTCAATTCTTCTTCGGTTGTGCTAAACGGCAGATTCCCTACATACAGTTTGGTCCCCATATCCCCTCCTTAAATAGAGGCTTGGGACGTCCCACGATTAGGTCGTTTTGTCAAATAAAATAGCCGGTTAGGAGGAACTCTTCTCCAGGTCTCCCTTCCAGAGGTATTCACGGGTCAGATGGACGGCGACACCGCTCAAGGCGATCAGCGAAATCAGATTGGGGATTGCCATCAGCCCATTGGCGATGTCGGCAAAGGCCCAGACCATCGGGAGCGTTGCCACCGAACCGACCATCACCGCGGCAACCCACAGATAGCGATACGGTTTGATCGCCCTCGTTCCCAAAAGGTACTCCGCCGCTTTTTCGCCGTAGTACGACCAACCGAGGATGGTGGAAAAGACAAAGGTGAGGAGTCCGACGGTCAGGATCAAAGGGCCTACATAGGGGATATGGCTGAAGGCCGATTTTGTCAGGGCCGCCCCTTTCAGCCCGGCCGCCCAATCGCCCGAGCCGACGACCACAAGACCGGTTATCGCGCAGACGACAACAGTGTCCCAGAAGGTGCCGGTGGAGGAGACCAGCGCCTGACGGACCGGATTTTTCGTTTGTGCCGCCGCCGCAACGATCGGGGCGCTTCCCAAGCCTGATTCGTTGGAAAAAAGCCCCCGGGCGACGCCGTAACGGATCGCCTCTTTCATTCCTGCCCCCATGAATCCGCCGATGGCGGCCTGGCCGGTCAAGGCGGAGGAAAAAATCAGGCGAAAGGTTTCCGGAATTTTATCGGCATGGAGGATCAAGATCCAGAGACAGCCCAGAACGTAGAAGATCGCCATGAAGGGGACAAGCCGTTCGCAAACACGGGCAATGGAACGGATCCCTCCCAAAATAACGAGGGCGGTGAACACCGTCATCAGCGAACCGCTGATCCAGGGCGAAATATGAAACGTTTCGCCGACCATTTGTGCGATGGAATTGGCCTGGACCATATTGCCGATTCCAAAAGCGGCGATTGCGGTAAAAAAGGCGAACAGAATTCCCAGCCACCGACAGTTCATCCCCTTCTCCAGGACGTACATCGGTCCGCCGGCCATTTCCCCCTTTGGGGTCTTGATCCGATAATGGACGGAAAGAACCGCCTCCGCATATTTGGTGGCGATCCCGAAGACGCCGGTCAGCCACATCCAGAGAACTGCCCCCGGCCCGCCGGCGGCAACTGCTGTGGCCACCCCGACGATATTTCCCGTCCCGATCGTGGCGGCCAGGGCGGTGGTCAACGCCCCGAAATGGCTGATGTCCCCGGTTCCTTCGGTGGTGCGTTGGAGGGAAAGACGGATCGCCTTCCCCAGATAACGCTGGATGAAACGGAGCCGGAAGGTGAGAAACAGGTGCGTTCCGACCAGCAAAATCAACAGGGGAGGGCCCCAGATCCAGTCGCTGGTCTTGTTCAAAAAGACTTCCAGAGATTGAAGAAAAGGGGCGATGAAAACTTTCTATAATAATGGGGGACCGAAATCAAGAAAGTTTATGATTATACTTGTAAATTTTATGGGTTATTTTTTACCCGTAATGTTTATTAAATATATATTTGTACAGGGGTAATTTATGATACAATTTTCGACAGATCCATGAGGAGGTTTATCAACAGGGGATTGATTGTTTTCTTCATTCTGCTCCTAGGCCGGTTTGTATTCGCCTCACCTCCGCTCCGCATTGGGTATCAGGGGTTTATCACCGATAACAAAGGCGTTCCGATCAATGGTCCTTCCTCGTTTAAGTTTTGCGTCGCCAATGCCTCCGGGGTCACAAACGGTAAAAATCTCTGGTGCCACAACGGAAACACCGACACCTCCGGTGAACCGTCCAACAGCATCAATGTCGATGTCGATGAGGGTTATTTCAGCGTTATTATGGGGGATGCCAGCACCCACCCCAATATGGGAGATCTGCCCTCTTCGATCTTTAACACCTCCGATGAGCTGTACCTCTGCATCTGGTTCCAGACCGGTAACAGGATCCATGAAAAACTGGAGCCGTGCCAAAGGTTTACCTATAATGCCTTTGCCGTCAGTGCCCTTAACGGAGGCAGTTCCGGTTACTCCGGTGGCGATTTGACCATTGACGAAGATCTTATCGTTTTAAAAGGGACCTCTTATCTTGGAGACCTCTTTTTGGGGCAGGGGGTTTCCGGAACCGAGGCAGGGCATCTCTATTATGATTCACAGGCAGACACCTTCAAGGCCTGCACCAAGACTGATTGTAAAACGATCTCCCGTGGAGATACCGACACCTCAAACCTCCTGAGAAAAGATACCAGTGACACCAGCACCGGGACAATCACCGCCGCCGGTTTTACAACCACCGGGGCGACCACAACCGGGACACTCACGGCGAGCGGTGCCGCCACCTTGGGATCCCTGACAACGACGGGGGATGCCGTCTTTGACACAAGCACCCTGAAGGTGGATTCCACCAATAACCGTGTTGGCGTTGGCACCGCCAGTCCCTCGTACCCGTTGCATGTCACCAGTTCCAACACCACCTCTTCAACGGCTTATATCGATGGGACCTCCGTGACCACAGGCAACGCCCTGCTCATTCAGACGGATAACAGCCTCAGCACAGGGACCGCGTTGAAGGTCATCTATGATGACGCAAACATGTCGTCGGGAGAAAACGTCTTTGAGATTATTAATCAAGATAGCGTTGGGACCCAAACCAACCGGTTTGCCATCCGTCTGGATGGACAGGTTACGGTTGGCGGAACGGTGTTGGGATCCACCTATTCCGGTTCTTCGGCGGTGACTGTCTCTTCAGCCTCAGGGAGTGATTTAACTCTGGATGGTGGTAATGGAAGTGTCCTGATTGCCTCCGGAGACACCCTTGGTAATGGGACTTGGTCGGTTGCCAGCACCGGGAATACCACCTTCGCGACCGGCAATTTTACCGGCAGTGTCCAAACAGGGGGCACAACCCGCTTGACCAATTCCGGTGGCCTCCAAAACATTGCCTCCATCGCCGGTACCGGGGCCTTAACAGTGGCCTCAGGTTCCGGGGATCTCACACTGGATGGCGCCGGTGGGACTGTCGCTATTGCCTCCGGGGACACCTTGTCGGCAGGGGCGATTACCGGTAGTGGGAACCTGACCATTAATACAAGTGACCTTGCGGTCAATACCTCCAACCGGATGGTTGGTATCGCCACCGCCAGTCCTGTTGAAAAACTGGAAGTGAGCGGCGGTCTTCGGGCCGGTCTGGCCCCCACCAGTTTGACGACCTTGTCGGCCGGTGCCGGATCGACAGACACGAGCCTTAGCGTTACCTCAACGTCAGGGTACGCTTCTGCCGGGACACTCCTCATTGATTCCGAGGCGATTAATTATACCGGTACCGCCGCGACCTCATTCACCGGCTTGACCCGTGGCGCCTTGGGGACCACGGCCGCGACACACAACTCGGGGGCCACCGTTGACAACTATTCCCTGACACTCATCGCGACGACATCAGCCCCCAGACTGGTCGTCACCGGGGCTGGTAACCTCGGTTTGGGAACGACCGCTCCTGACGAACAGATCCAGATGACAGGCCGGGTCCACTTGGGGCAGGCATCAGCCCCCTCTACCACTACCGACAAACTTTATAATGTCAGCGGTGATCTCTACTGGAATGGGACCGCCTTGAGCACAAACGGGGCGAACTGTGACGCGGGCAGTTATGCTCGAGGAGTGGATGCCTCCGGTGCCGCGGAAGGGTGCACGGCGGTCGGGGCAGGGACGGTGACCTCGGTAGCGACCGGTTCGGGACTCACCGGGGGGACAATTACCACCACAGGGACCCTTTCTCTTGGCGCCCTGACGGCGGACTGGAACCAGACCGGGGCGTATGACATTGTTTTGGCCAACGCCAGTTCCGAGCTGAAGATTTTGGAGAGTGCCGGGGGGACCTACTACGGGATCATCGATGCCGGGGATCTCTCTGCGGACCGGACTTATACCTTCCCGGATGCGACCGGGACGGTGGCGTTGACGACGAGTAATGTAGCGACGGCGACCGCCCTGGCGGCGAATGGGGCGAACTGTTCAGCGGGGAGTTATCCTTTGGGGGTGGATGCCAGTGGAGCGGTGGAGACTTGTACAGCGGCGGGGACGGTTACTTCGGTTGATTCTGGAGATGGTCTTACCGGGGGTGCCATTACGGGATCCGGGACTTTGGCGGTTGGTGCCGGTTCAGGGATCAGTGTTACATCAGACGCAGTTGCTGTTGGGCCCCTGACGGCGGATTGGAACCAGACGGGGGCGTTTGACATCACCCTTAATAATGCGAGCTCCGAGCTCAAGATTCTGGAGAGTGCCGGGGCGACTTACTACGGGATCGTTGATGCCGGGGATCTCTCTGCGGATAGAACTTATACCTTCCCGGATGCGACCGGGACGGTGGCGTTGACGACGAGTAATGTAGCGACGGCGACAGCCCTGGCGGCGAACGGGGCGAACTGTTCAGCGGGGAGTTATCCGTTGGGAGTGGACGCCTCGGGTGCGGTGGAAAGTTGTACAGTGGCGGGGACGGGGACAGTTACTTCGGTGGCGACCGGTTCCGGGTTGAGTGGAGGAACGATCACCTCAACCGGGACCCTGACCTTGGGGGCCTTGACCGACAACTGGAACCAGACCGGGGCGTATGACATTGTTTTGAATAACGCCAGTTCGGAGATTGTTATACTCGAAAGTACTGGCGGAACTTGGGGTGGGACGATCGACGTTGGTGATCTCTCTGCCAACCGGACCTATACCTTTCCGGATGAGACAGGGACTGTTTGTACCACCGGTAGTGTTTGCACCGGGTATCAGGCCTCCTCAACCGCCTTGACCACCTCGACCTCATGGGGTGGGGACCTGACCGGGACCGGTTCTTCCCCGACGGTTGCTGACAATAGCGTTGATGGGACCGATATCGCCCTTGGTTCCGATGCCCAGGGAGATGTCATGTATTACAGTGGAACCGATTGGGTTCGACTTGCGGCTGGGACCTCAGGCCAGTACCTTAAGACACAAGGGGCAGGGGCTAATCCAACTTGGGCGGATTCTGCCGCAGGGACTATGGGGGCCTTGACCGCCGACTGGGGCCAGACCGGGGCGTATGACATTGTTTTGGCCAACGCCAGTTCCGAGCTGAAGATTTTGGAGAGTGCCGGGGCGACTTACTACGGGATTATTGATGCCGGTGATCTTTCTGCCGACCGGACCTATACCTTTCCGGATGCGACCGGGACGGTGGCCTTAACGACATCGAACGTGGCAACGGCGACGGCGTTGGCGGCCAACGGGGCGAACTGTTCTGCCGGGAGTTATCCTTTGGGGGTGGATGCCAGTGGAGCGGTGGAGACTTGTACAGCGGCGACGACGGGGACGGTAACGTCGGTGGCGACTGGTTCGGGACTCACCGGGGGGACAATTACCACCACAGGAACCCTTTCTCTTGGCGCCCTGACCGCCGACTGGAACCAGACGGGGGCGTTTGACATCACCCTTAATAATGCGAGCTCCGAGCTCAAGATTTTGGAGAGCGCCGGAGGGACCTACTACGGGATCATTGATGCCGGGGATCTCTCTGCGGATAGAACTTATACCTTTCCGGATGCAACGGGGACGGTGGCCTTAACGACGTCGAACGTGGCAACAGCGACCGCCCTGGCGGCGAACGGGGCGAACTGCGATGCTGGCAGTTATCCTTTAGGAGTGGATGCCAGTGGAGCGGTGGAGAGTTGCACGGTCGCTTCTGGGAGTGGGACAGTGACTTCGGTGGCGACCGGTTCGGGACTCACCGGGGGGACAATTACCACTACAGGGACCCTTTCTCTTGGTGCCCTGACGGCGGACTGGAACCAGACCGGGGCGTTTGACATCGTCCTTAATAATGCGAGTTCCGAACTCAAGATTTTGGAGAGTTCCGGGGCGACTTACTACGGGATCATTGATGCGGGAGATCTTTCTGCCGACCGGACCTATACCTTTCCGGACGTAACGGGAACGGTGGCGTTGACGACGAGTAATGTAGCGACGGCGACAGCCCTGGCGGCGAATGGGGCGAACTGTTCAGCGGGGAGTTATCCGTTGGGAGTGGACGCCTCCGGTGCGGTGGAGAGTTGTACAGCTGTTGGAGGAGGAGCAACCGCCTGGGATGATATTGGTGATCCAGATGCTGGTGCCGCTGTTGCGATGGCCGAATATGCCCAGACCCTTGATTGGGACACCGCCTCGACGGCCGCCGCTTTTGACGGCCTTACGATTACCATGACTAATGATGCGGGTACCGATTCAAATACCCAAAGGGTCCTGGTCATTACCAACAAGAACGACGGAGGAAGCACCGGGACCACTGAGCGTCTCCTCGTTCTTGACAATGCCGATAGTAATGAAGCAGTGACCACGGGCCTCGAAATTGATGTTTCCGGCGGGGGCACCGGTTCAATTACCACCGGTATTGACCTGTCGGATACCTTGATCGGGGATGCCATTAATATCGGTAACAACGCCATTGTCACCGGAAACGTGGCCGGTACCATCGGTGATTCAACGACTGATTCTTGGACATTTACGACAGACGGGACCGGTACGGCAGAAATTGTCTTACCTGCCGGTTCTATCGACAGCACCGAAATTCTGGATGCCACAATTGCCGGAGGGGATCTGGCCTCAACTATCGCCATTACGTCTACGGGGGCCCAGGATTTCGGGGGAGCGAGTGATTTCGAAATCCCCAATGGGGGGTCCCCCACCGTTAATGTGACCGGAGAGATTGCAATCGATACGACGGACGACCAACTCATTTACTATGGTGCAAGCGCCAAGAGAGTTCTGCCTTTCGAATACACCCGATGCGCGGTGATTGAGGACCTGGTAGCCGCTGATGACAATAAATCGCTCGGTTCATTTGCGGATGCCGTTACCATTACCAGTATCTGGTGCAGTTATACGGGCACCGGTTCAACAGTGGCGACTATCACCCTCGAAGATGGTTCCTCAAACGCCATGACCCATAATGCGCCTACTTGCACGGCGGTAGGAACGGTTCCGACGGCACAAAGCGTGACTGCGGCAGGTTCGCTTACGGCTCGTGAAACAGTCCGGTTTGACGTTACCAATACCCCTAACCCAACGACCGACGATTATGAGATCTGTATCTCTTATACCATTGATGCACAATAGTAGGATAGGGCGGGGTATTCGCCTCTCTTGCGGATTCCTTTGTCTGCTGACAGCTGTTCTTCTGTGGTCGCCCGCTTATGCCGATACGGAAGAAGATGTCCCTTCGGCCGATGGGAGTCCCAATAACTGGAGCGGTGCTTATTCTACCGTCGACGAAACCGTTAGCGGGGCTGACGATAACGATTCAATTACTACCTCATCGACAAGCTCGGTGGAAATTTATACCTTTAGTCATACGGTCCCTTCGGATGCCACTGTCGACAGCGTCCAGGTCAATTTTCGATGCAAGAGGGCTTCAGCGGGGTCAAAAACAGTGGCGGCCCAGATAGAGCGTTCCAATACATCGGCAACGGGGGGGTTTGAGACCCAGACAGCCTCTTACGCCAACTATAGCAAGAGCTGGAGCTTATGCCCTGTCAGCTCCTGCAGTAACTCGACCGACGGGGCCTGGACGGTCACCGATCTGGACAACCTGGAAATAGGGGTCAAGAGCAGCTCTTCCGGATCTGGCTCCCTGAATTGCAGTCAGGTCTCCGTGACCATCAGTTATACCCCGGCCACATCATCGAGACGGATCTGGATTGTTGATTAAGGAGGAGTGAAAATAGGAGATTGTGAGAAAATATCGGGTGAACGAAACAATTGCCAAAGGGTAGAATATGAAATATAGTGCAAAAAAACTGGTGGTCTTGGTGCTCTCTTTCTCGGCCTTGATGGCCGGTTGCAGTAGCGGGAGCGAATGGGACGATCAGGATAACGGCTTGGGTGACGGCTTTGGCCCTTTAGGGGGAGGTAACCCCCGTCCGAAGAGTGGCAGTTATACCGTGCAGGATTCGGCCCTTCAAGGGGGGCGTTCCACGATGGGGTCGCTCAGTTACAAGGCCTTGGGGCAGATTGGCGATGTTAATGGCGAAAACAGATCGGTTAGCTACAAGTCGACTCCTATCAAGCCTCCTCAGTAGTTTTGTCTTCCTCTCTTGGTCGAGTGTTGCCGTCGCAGGGCCTCAAAAATCAAGTCAGATCAAGGAGCTTGCTGAAAAACTGGAACAGGCCCAGTCTGATCTGAAAAAAGGGTCAGAGCAGAATGAGGCCTTGACGAAGCGGTTGGAACAGACGGAATCCCGTCTGGATGAGCTTCAGAAAGACTTTGAAGAGGAGAGAGAAGCCAGGCAAAATAGCCTTCGGTTGAGCGGGAATATCACCACATTGACCGGTTGGCAAAGGTCGGACAGTCAAGCCTTGGATTCCGGCACAGGGCCACGAGGGATCTTTGGAGACGGTCTGGCCAATATTAATTATGGGACCAACGGAAGTACTGTTGGTCTGTTTGTGGATCAACTCGAGTTGGCTATTGATAAAAGATTCTCAGAACTCTTAAGCCTCCGGGCCGACCTCGATATCTCCCCTTACAGAGATTATAACCGGGATAACAAAAATACCGATGTTCAGGACGTCGTTCAGCTCGAACAGGCGACTACCGGTATCCACCCCGCAGACTGGCTGACCCTTGATGTCGGTCGTTTCAACTCGGGTTTCGGTCTGGAACCGATTGATCGAAACGAGCTTGCCGGTGTTTCTTTCTCTTCCGTCCACCGATTTCTGGTTCCTCTGAACGTTACCGGGGTCCGGATGACAGTGACAACAGGGGCATGGCTTTGGGATCTTTATGCCGTCAATGACCTCGCGGACAATGGCATCAACGTGACTTCGGATGCCCCCTCGGGGGGGACGAACGTCCGGTTCAGTTGGGGAGAAGAGGCCAAAAACTGGGTCAAACTTTCATTTGCCGGGGGACCGGAATCAACGAAGGTAAGGCCGCTCACGTTTATGGGGGATCTGTCTCTGAAAATCAGACCCTTTGAAAGGCTGGAGCTATCGGCGGAAGGGGCCTACCGGCAGGAAAATGGGAATAATTGTGGTGATGGGAGACCCAATTGCAGGTATCTGGGGGGAGACTTGCAGGTTCGAGCCATCCCCTGGGAACAGTGGAATACCTACCTCCGCGCTGGTTACCTGCGTGACTATAACCATGGCGGGAGGAGTGGGGCGGCCCAGTACATTATTGACGGTTCCCTTGGGGTCTCTTATCTCTTTAACGACATGGCGAAGGTTGTTTTGGAATACCGGATCGATTATCAGGACCCGAAGGGGAGCGACCCTTTGACAGACCCCACCTTTACCCACGGGATCGCCGTTGAAACCGCCTATTCTTTTTGATCATGAATAACGACAATAAAGTCTTTTGTGAAACAGGAGGTTTTTTGGCCGATACTTATCGTCAGTCCGGTCTGAAGGGGTGTCTGCGAAAAATTTCTGCCGCGATCAGCATGAATCTTCCGCTCCTTTTCTTGGGGAGGAGGACAAACAAAAGTGTCGGCGCCTACTTTGACCTGATCACGGATGACGCCCGGATGTTCTACGGAGACAATTTTCACTTCGGTTATTTCCCGACCGGAAGTGAAACCTTTGAAGAGGCGTTGAACGCCCATACTGACCTTGTCTGCCAGATGGCCCGCCTTGATGAGGCGCGGAACGTCCTGGATATCGGTTGCGGCATTGGCAGTCCGGCTGTGCGGGTTGCCAAGCGGCACAGCTGTTCCCTGACAGGGATCAATATCAGCCGCGAACAGGTGAGGCAGGGGAGAGAGCTTGTCGCCAAAAATGGTTTGACCGACCGGATTTCGCTTCGGGAGGGGAATGCCCTTGACCTTCCCTTTGACCAGGATTCCTTTGACGCCATTCTCTGTCTGGAGGTGGCCGGTGATATCTGTGTGACGCCCGAACAGAAGACGCAACTCATCGCTGAGATGCACCGGGTCCTGAAACCGGGCGGTTGGCTTGGGTTCTCGGACCTTGTCTTTACCGGCCTCCCCAGCCGTGAAGAGGAAAAGGCGATGAGGATGGTCCTTTATCACAAGGGGGAAGAGCTGGTGACCGACTGGCCAGCCCTTTTTGAAAAACAGGGTTTCACCATTCGTCAGAAGATGGATATCCTCCCGCAGACGATGAAGACCTGGGAACATTCGCTGGCGGTCTATCAACAGAACACAGAAATTGTAAACCGTCGTTACGGCAAAAAGATTGCTCAAAAGACCCAGCAACACCTCCGGCAGATCCCTGAAATTCTGGCCAAACATGGTTCGTTTGTCGTCCTTTCGGTTCAGAAATAGGAACCCTTTTTCCCTTTATCCCTCCCTTGTTCATTTTAATTGTTATAGTCTGTTGTTAGTCTTGACTAATTATTAGTTAAAACTTATACTGATCTTGTGAAGGTTAAGTTTTTCTTGCTCAGTTCTGGCCGAAGTCCTGTTGAAGAGTTTTTACGGGAACAATCGGAGGAGATTCGGTCTAATTTTGTGGATGCGACAGCTCTTTTAGTTTCGGGCCAGACGCTTTCGATGCCTTTGGCTCGTCATCTTTCGGGAATCTATCCTGGGATCTATGAGCTTCGTATGAAAGACAGGAATGGTCAGATAAGGATTTTTTATTTTATCAAGAAGGGAGAGGCGATTTATATGCTTCATGCGATGCGTAAAAAAACTCGGGAAATTCCGAAAAGAGATATTGAACTGGTCTTAAAAAGAATCAAGGAGGTGTAACATGGCCTGGAAAGAGGTGTCTGTTGAAGAGATTGCTGATTCCCTTGGCATTAGCGTTGGGGAAGTGCGTGCCAAACAAGACCTCATTCGCCTGATCGTCAAATTGAGGAAGGCTAAAAAACTTTCGCAGTATGATCTTGCAAAGAAAATTGGAGTGACACAGGGCCGTGTTGCCCAGATTGAATCAGGTGTTGGGACGGTCAGGGTTAGTTTTGATGTCCTCCTGAATACTTTGTCGATACTTGGGTATGGTTTCAGGATCATTCCCAAGAAGGCCGCGTAGTTTTTTATTTTGTTTCAACGGACAAAATTTGTTACACTAAACCTCTCTAATGCGCGAACACCTCAAGGAGTATATTGAAGGAAGCCAGACGACCAGCGTTCGGGGTTTGAGGATTCTGCTCGAATACTTTCATGCGACTGAGGTCTTTGAGCCGATTCAAAGGGAGAAGATCAAGATTGTTTCCGTCTTCGGCTCGGCCCGGACAAAAAAGATCGATTCCAATTTTCGTCTGGCCCACCAGTTGGGGGGGCTCCTTTACAACGCCGGTTTTGCGGTCGTGACCGGCGCCAGTCAGGGGATCATGGAGGCGGCCAATCAGGGGGTGGCCGATGCGATCGCCCACCATCTCCTTAAGGGAAGAAAAGGGATCAGTCTGGAGCAGGTTCGGGAGACCGCCCCCTACCAGCGGCTCCTGAAGAAACGCTCCGCCGGTTTGAAGATCACGCTTCCTTTTGAGGCCCAAAACAATCCCTACATCGGTCTGGGGGCGACGTTCCATTATTTTATGGTCCGCAAATTCTTTTTTGCCTCCTTGTCCAGCGGTTTCATCGCCTGCGAGGGAGGGTGGGGGACGCGGGACGAGCTCTACGAGATGCTGACCCTTGTTCAAACGGGCAAGGCGCCGCTCATGCCGATCATTTATCTTTCAGAAAATCCGGAACATATCAAAAACGATCTTGAATACACGCGCCGCCGGAAATATATCGACCCGCAGGATGTCGGTCTGATCCATTTTGCCAAAACGCCACGGGAGGCGGTTACGGTTCTGAAGAGGTTTTACAACAATGTGGACCAGATTCACTATGAAAAGGAACAGACGGTCGTGATTGAACTCAAAGGCAAGATTCCCTTTCGCTTGAGACAACGGGTCGAGAAAAAAGCATCTGAGATCGGTTCAAAACTGGGTCATCTTGTTTGGGGGAATCACCCTTGGGGAAAAAACAGGCTGACGCTGGAAAGATATTGCCCTTCTTCTTACAGTCATTTAAGAGGGATCATCGATCTTCTGAACTCTGTCTAATGGTCGGATAATAAAGGAGGCGTTGTTATGTTCAAACCATGGAAGCAGGCGTTGGGTGTTGTGGCGGCTGTTGTCGTTGCTTGTTTTTTATCGGGTTGTGTGGAGAGACGATTTGACGCCTCCTCTTATTATAGTGTGGCCCTCACGAACAATAATCTTTTCTTTGGGCATATTATTCGTGAAGATGGGCAGTATCTTTATCTCCAGGATGTTCATTATATCCAGGTGACCAGGCCGGAGCAGGATCCCAACAAAAAAGAGGTGGTGCCGCCTAATATCAAGTTGGTGGCTCAGGTCACCGATTTTCAAGGACCGCGGGACGAGATGAACCTGAACAAGAAGCAGGTGCTCTATTATCAAAAGCTTCGCGATGATTCACCGGTGGTGAAGGCGATTGCCAAGGAAAAAGCGACCCCTAAGGCTCCCGAATCAAAACCAGCCCAATAATCGGGAATGATTAGCGAAAGAGTTTTTTGAACATCTCTTGCGGTTTCGCAGGGACCGCCTTGGGGAGGGCCACCGGGGCTCCTCCTCCTGAGGACTTTCCAAGGGAAGGGATCAGGCTTTTTGCCTGTTCTTTGGCCTGCTCCTTGACCAATCCTGTGGCCGCCTTGGCGAAAAGATCCTTGGCAAAACCGACATCCGGGGCGATGACCGGTTTGTTGACGGTCCCCGTTATCGTAAAGGGGAGGTTGAAGCGTCCCTCCTTGTCCACCAGATAGGTGCGGATCTTGTCGTTGGTGATCCAGGCGTTGGTCTTGTCACGACTGAACTGGGCGTTCCCTTTCATGTTGAGATCAAAGTCGAGCGAAAAAGTCCCCTTGAGGTCTGTTGCGAAGTCATCGGTCACCATCTTCATGTTGGGCGTTTCCACCTGCCCGTTTTCAATCTTGAAACTGCCGGAAAGATTCTTGAAGGGGGTTCCTTCCCCTTTGGTAAAGGAAGGGGCTGAAAGCCCGGCCCCGAGCAAGCCGACCTGTGTGACCGCCAACAGCTCCTTCGAAAAAAGGCCGCCCGCCATATTGGCGGCGTAGAATTTTCCGTCCGTGATGCCCAGTGACCCTTGTCCCGAGAGGCTTTTCTTGATCTCTTCCGCCTCGGTGCCGTGACCATGCACATTCAGGTCAAAGTTACCCTTGCCGGAGACCGCTTCCGGGAGATCAGAAAAAGTCTTCATGGCGGTGGCGACATCAATTCCCTGGAGCTTGGTGTTCATGCCGAAGAGTGGTTTGGCCGCCGAAAGATCGACCCAGCCGCTTCCCGCAAACTTTCCACCGAGAAGATCACAACTCAAGTTGTTCAGGTTGGCGATGGAGTTTTTGTATTCAAAGGCAGAGGCGAGGTTCGTCAGGGTATATTTTTCATAGACGATCCTGGAGGCGTTGAGACTTCCGGAGGCGGAAACTTCCTTGGTGTTGCTCAAGGGGCCGGAGAGTTTGAATTTTAGCTTGGGGTCTCCGGCAAGGGTTACCGTTTTGTAGGCCGGCAGAAGGGTTTTGAGCTGATCCAGCGGAAGAGGGGTCGATTCCAGGGTTAACGCGACCGTTTTATCGGGGCCAAGGCTTGCTTCCCCGGAACCGTTAATGGCCGCCTCCAGGAGGTTAAGAGTCAATTTGGAGACGACGACCTTTTTGGCATCACTGTTCCCGGCGATCGAAACCGACAGATTCTGGCCGGCCGCTTTTTCAAAACTGTTTCCCGAATGGATGACGGAATCCTTGAGGCTTAAACTGGCATCAAACTGGACCGCCTGAGGGGTGCCGGCGGCATGGAGCTTCAAGGCCCCACTGCCGGAGAGGGTAGAACCCATCGCCGCCGAAAAGGGGGAGAGGCTGTTCCAGAAGAGGGCCAGGTTTTCCAGCGAGGCCTCGAACTGTTTTTTTTCTTTGAAATCGATGACAGAGAGGTTGATCAAAAACGGGTTGCCGTCATTGATCGCCAATTTCCCTTCTTTGAAGGAGGCATTATTCTGCTTCAGGTCGACAAACGCCTCGCCAGTCAGCTTGAAATGTGCCTCCATCCCCTTGGAGAGGTCAAATTCGAGCGACAGACCGATCGGATTTTTCGGATCCTCCAGCTTGATGGAACTGATCTTGAGGTTTAACTTTTTGACAGAGAGGGGATCACCAGGGGTCGTCTCATCTTTGTAAGTGAAATTCCCATCGTGAATCGTCAGGTCATCCACCCAGATCTGCTTGGGCATAAATCGTGAACTGGCGGTGGCGGGAGGAGAAGGTTCGGCGGCATTCCCCTCCGACACCCCAAACAGGTTGTCTCTGATGAAAAAACTGACCGGGGGAGGAGGGGGCGGGACAGGCCCGCCTGGAGTCGGCGAGGCAGGCCCCCCCTTTTTCTGTAGCAGACTTTCGATGTTGGTCCCGGAATCTTTTTTCACCACCAGGATCTCCGGTTGATCCAGGGAGAGGTTGGCAATTACCTTGAGGTACAAAAGACTCTTGAAATCGACCTTGAAATCAAAACCCTTGATCTTGGCGAGGGTGACTCCTTTGTAGGGAGAATCGTCACTGTTATTGACAGTCAATCCTTCCAGATGGAGACCAATAAAGGGGAAGACCCGGATGGAGGCCTTGTCAATAGTGAGTGTTCCATTGATTTCTCCGTTTACTTTTTTGAGAACCGCTTCTTTGACCTGGTCCGGTTTTACAAAAACCAGGATCCCGGCGATGAGGAGGGCAAAAACCAGAACAAGACCGGCCACAATTTTGAGGATTAGTTTCATGGGGAGGCACCTTATTTAATTTTGATGAGAGAGGCAACTGTTTTTAAGGGGCCCAAGTGAATCACCCTTGCTTTTTTTGCAGGGTACTTGTACGGAATGCCCTCAAAATGATTCAAGCCACCAAGATAAGACCGGGGATGATTATCGTTTATGAGGGGGACCTCTGTCGGGTCCTGAAGATCATCCATATCACTCAGGGGAATAAAAGAGGAAAAATTCAGGCTGAATTACGGAGCTTAAAGAGTGGTCTGAAGATTGAAAACCGGTTCCGCTCAGAAGACAGCATTGAAAATGCCGTGCTTGAGGAAAAAGAGATGGAATACCTCTACAATGATGGGGAACATTATTATTTCATGGATACGACCACCTATGAACAGACCCAGCTTTCCAAGGATACCCTTGGGGATGGGACCTATTTTTTAAAATCGAATTCTAAAATTCTAGTCCAGTTGTGGGACGATAAACCGGTTGGCCTCGATCTCCCCCCGGAGTTTGTTCTTGAGGTTGTGGAAACCGACCCTCCCATGAAGGGGGGGACCGCCGCCGCCTCCTACAAACCGGCACTGATGGACAATGGCCTGACCATCAAGGTCCCTCCTTTTATTAATAGGGGGGACAAGATTAAGGTCGACACCTCCAGCCTGGAGTACATTGGGCGGGTCTAAAAAGCCTTCCTTAAAGGCCCCTCTTTTTGGTACAATAAGAATTGTGCATGGTTTCGTTTGCCGGTCTCTTTTATTTCTGGCCGCGATCAGTCTCCTTCTGACGCTCCGGTTTTTCGACACGTTGGGATGCAGTGCCGGTACCGACGATGGAGGGACTCCCGCCGCGTCGGGCTGTTCCAAGGATGGCGATTGCTCTTCGGGGAATTACTGTTCTTCCGGGAGTTGTGTTGGTCTGGTATCGTCGGGAGGTTCCTGCACCGCCTCGACCGAGTGCCGTTCCGGACACTGCACCAATGCTTTCTGTACCGCTTCAGAAAGTGGTTGTTCTTCAGACAGTCAGTGTCTTGTCGGGGAATATTGTTCCACGGGGAGCAAATGTTCTGCCTTGTTGGCCAATGGCGCCGGTTGCACCGCTTCGAAAGAATGTAATTCGGGAAATTGTTCTTCCGGCAGTTGTTCCGCCCCTTCTTCACTGCCGGGAGGGGACAGTAGCGGGGGGAGCACAACCCTTTCTTTTTGCACCGCTTCCAGTTTGAGTGGGAGTTACGCCCTGGATTCCGACGGTTGTTGTGCGGGTGCCGGAGGCCCGGGAGATCCGAGGACGATTACGGTTTCAGGGACCACGGTTACGGATAACTCTAATTGTAACGCCTCCAATTACAACGCCCCCCTGCATACTACCGACACCTGTTATTATTCAGAAACGGAGGCGATTGGTGGAACGATGGGAGGGTGTACCAATACCTTTACCCAATCCGGAAGCCGGATCGTCCTTAGCTACAATTGTGGCCCTTGTACCATCAGCTATCACAAAGATTAAGAGATCCGTTGGGTGAAACACCTTTGGGTGAATCACCCTTGCGTCGTTCCGTTTCCCCCTATAGGGTAAACCATCATGGCTCGTGATTATTACGAAGTTCTGGGTGTTTCTCGCAACGCTCCTGCGGGTGAGATTAAAAGCGCCTACCGGCGTCTTGCCAGAAAGTATCATCCAGATGTGAACAAGGGGGACAAAGGGGCGGAGGAAAAATTCAAGGAGATCTCTCAGGCCTACGACATCCTGGGGGACCCTGAAAAAAAGAAAAAGTATGATCTGGGGGTGATTCACCCAGGGGGCTTTGAATGGGACCGGCCGGGTCAGGGGCCGAGGAGATGGGCTTGGACGAGTGGGGGGGCTGGCAGGGAGTTCCGTTTTGAGGAAGGGATGGGAGGGGTTGATCTTGGAGATATCTTTGAGGGGCTCTTTGGGATGCCTACCGGTGGGACCGGTCCCACCGGTAGGACCGGCCCCGCCGGTGGGGCTGGTCGGGCGAGAAAGGGGGCGGCCCCGCACGACCTTCATTCGTCGCTGGAGATTTCGGCGGATGAGGCGAGGGCAGGGACCCCCGTCCATGTTTTATTGTTTCACCCCAACGGTCAGGGTGAACAGTTAAGGGTAAAAATTCCCTCCGGGATCAAGAATGGCGCCAAACTCCGTCTCCGTGGACAAGGAGAAGGCCAAGGAGACCTTTATCTGACGATTCGCGTTAAGTAAGAGGTGTTAAAATTCTTGACTTTGTTTTCCACCGGATGATACCGATCAGGGCCAGTGCAACGCTCCCTCATTCTTTTCGGCCTTCTCGTTTTTATCTTCAGTCAAAACGGCTGTAGTCTTTCCAAGGCGGCTTCTGACATCACCTCCAACATCATGAAGAACGGGGCCCCCGTTTTTGAGGAGGAGGAAGATATTGAGGTGGCGGAGATAGCCGGTTTGGCAATGCTCAAGACCCTGGAGATTTTTGCCAGGGACAATCCGAGTAATGAAAATTACGCCGTCCTGCTCGCCCGGAATTATGGGAATTATGCCTTTGGTTTTTATGAAAACAAGATCCTCCTCTATAAGGATAAGGATCATGCCAAGTACGGCACTTACGTCAAACGGGCCAAACTGTTTTACCAGCGGGGACGGGATTATGGGTTGGATATCCTGAAGAAGAGTAACCGGTTCAAGAACACCTTGAACAAGGATATCCCGACCTTTGAAGAAATGCTGAAGGGGTATGGACGGGGAGATCTGGACCTTCTTTTCTGGACCGCCTTTTGCTGGGGGAATCTGATCAATCTCTCCAAGGATGATCCGGAGGCGATCACCGACCTCGCCCGTGTTCAGGCGATGATGGCCAGGGTCCTTCAATTGCAGGAGACCTTCTTCTATGCCAGTCCGCACATTTTTTACGGTGTCTATTTTGCGAGCCGGCCGCCGATGCTGGGGGGTTCGCCGCAAAAAGCGAAGGAGCATTTTGACGATGCGATCCGGCTGACCCAAGAGAGATTCCTGATGGGGCCTGTTCTCGAGGCCCAGTTTTATGCGGTGCAGGTTCAGGACAAGGCGCTTTTTTACCAGCTCTTGCAGAAGGTGCTGGAGACCGAGTCCAGCGTCCTTCCGGAACAGAAGTTGGCCAATGAGCTAGCCAAGGAAAGGGCGAGAATCCTTTTGGACAGGATTGATAGCTACTTTTAGGGGGTAAAAAACATGAAAAAGTTTTTCTTCGTGCTGGCCGTTCTGGTCGGTGGGTGGCCTCAGCCAAGCATAACCCAGGCGGCAGGACCGGTTGAAATCAAGTTTGCCAATCTGGCGCCGGAGGGTTCCGCCTGGGCCAATGTCATGACGGAGATGGACAAGGAGGTTCAGGCCGCCTCCGGGGGGAGGCTCAAATTCAAGTTCTACTGGGGCGGGGTGATGGGGGACGAGCCGGATATGATCCGCAAACTCCGGATCAACCAGATCCAGGCCGGCGGTTTTACCGGGCTTGGTTTGGGAACGATTGTCCCGGCAATCCGTCTTCTCGAACTGCCGGCCGCCTTTACTGATACGACAGCATTGGACCAGGCCAAGGAAAAATTCCTCCCCCAGTTCAAGGAAGAGTTCCAGAAAAAAGGGTTCGTCTTTTTGGGGTATGCCGATGTGGGGCCGATTAACATCTTTGCCAACAAGCCGATCCGGTCGATGGCTGACATGAAGGGGGCCAAGTTCTGGATGTGGGAAGGGGATCCGCTGGCCCAGAGTGCCTTCAAGGCGTTGCAGGTGGCCCCGATCCCTCTCCCTGTGCCGGATGTCCTGACCTCACTGCAAACCAACATGATTGATGCGGTTTATGGCCCGCCGCTCGGCGTGACCGCGTTGCAGTGGCACACCCGGGTCAAGTATGTCATGGATTTCCGGTTCAACTATGCGATGGGGGGGTTCATCATCGACAAAAAATTCTACGATTCCCTTCCCCCCGATCTAAAGAAAATTCTCACCGAAACCAGCCAGAAATATTGTCTCAAACTGGTGGAGCGGACCCGTTCCGATAATGACAAGGCCCTGGCGGCCCTCAAGGCGGCAGGAATTCAGGTTGTGACAGTTGCTGAAAAGGACAAGACGGAAATGGAGGCCCTTTTCAAGAAGATGTGGCAGGAGCTTGTCGGCAAACTTTATTCCCAGGAACAGTTGGAAGAATTGAAGAAGATAGTGGTTGCCGGCAAGGGGGTTTAAAGAGGCCTTGGAATTTTTAATAAAGATCAATAACGGCCTGGCACGGGTCGAGCAGGTCGTTCTTTCCGTGGCCCTCCTCACCATGATTGTCTTTGCCTTTCTGCAGGTGATCCTGAGGAATTTTTTCAATACCGGTCTTCTCTGGTCGGATGTCTTTGTCCGTCATCTTGTCCTCTGGGTCGGCTTTTTGGGGGCCTCTCTGGCGACGAAGGAGAGAAACCATATCCGTGTCGACCTCCTGAGTCGTTACGTTCCGTTGCGTCTCCATCGGCCTTTTTTCATCCTCCTCGATCTTTTTGCCGGAGTGGTTTGCACGCTTCTCTTTCTGGCGGCCTTTGACTTTCTCCGGGGGGAGATGGAGAACGGCGGCAGACTCTTCCTGAAGGTGCCGGCCTGGGTCATGCAGTTGATTATCCCCCTTGTTTTTTTGATGGCGGGCCTCCGGTTTTTCATCAATCTGCTTTTGGATCTTTTTGAGAAAAAACCTGTTGAGACGCCACCGGTCACATTTTCGACATGACTCTCCTCCTCGGTCTCCTCATTGCCCTTTTTGCCGTTTTTGGGGCCCCCCTGTTTACGATCTTCGGGGCGATTGCCCTTCTTGGTTTCACGGCAAACGGTATCCATCCTTCGGCTGTGATCATTGAACTCTACCGGATGGCCTCCGCTCCCACCCTGGTGGCGATCCCCCTTTTCACCTTTGCCGGCTACATGATGGCGGAATCGAAGACGCCGGAACGGATGGTCAACTTGAGTCAGGCCCTCTTTGGCTGGATGCCCGGCGGGTTGGCGATTGTCTGCCTTCTGGCCTGTGCCTTTTTTACCGCCTTTACCGGTGCTTCCGGGGTGACGATCATCGCGCTTGGAGGGCTTCTCTTTCCGATCCTTCTTAAAAAAGGGTATCCCGAAAATTTCTCTCTGGGGCTGGTTACCACCTGCGGAAGCCTCGGCCTGTTGTTCCCCCCAAGTCTGCCATTGATCCTTTATGGTCTGATTGGTGAAGTGGATGTCGACAAACTTTTTATGGCCGGCCTTCTCCCCGGTTTTCTGCTGATCCTGTTCTTGGGGGTTTATAGCGTTCGTGTCGGGTTCAGGAGCGAAAAGAGCCGCAATCGATTTAGCTGGAAGGCGATAGGAAAGGCGTTCAAGGCCGGCTTTTGGGAGATCCCCCTGCCGTTTATCGTGCTGATCGGGATCTACGGCGGTTACTTTACTGCCGGTGAGGCGGCGGCGGTCTCGGCCTTTTATATCTTTGTCGTTGAGGTCTTTATCTATCGCGACCTGAAATTTTTTACCGATATCCCGCGGGTTGTGAAGGACAGCATGGTCCTTGTCGGCGGCATATTGATCATTTTGGGTGTCTCTCTCGGATTTACCAGTTTCCTGATCGATGCCCGCGTGCCGATGATTCTTTTAGAGGCGGTTCGCCAATATATCACCAGTCCGCTGATGTTTCTCCTGATCCTCAATCTTCTGCTCCTCGTGGTCGGTTGCTTGATGGATGTTTTCTCCGCGATCATTGTTGTTGTCCCGCTGATCACACCGATCGCCAAGTCATTTGGAATTCATCCCGTTCACCTGGGGATTATTTTCTTGACCAATCTGGAGATCGGCTACCTGACCCCGCCGGTCGGTTTAAATCTGTTTATTTCGAGCTACCGGTTTAAACGACCGGTCTTGCAGATCGCCCGATTTTCATGGCCGTTCATGATCATTCTTTTGACCTCCCTGATGATCATTACTTATGTACCGAGCCTTTCGCTTTTCCTTGTGAATCATTTTAAATAATCGGCCAGCAACAGGTAATTTTTCGATAAGTTGACACTCCGCACTCCTTTTGTTACCGTCCGCCCCCATGACAGAGACTGTTATCGTTAGCGCGGCGCGGACGCCGATCGGTTCTTTTCAAGGAACCCTCTCCTCCCTTCCCGCCACAAAACTGGGAAGTGTGGCGATTGCGGAGGCGGTCAAAAAAAGCGGACTGAAACCGGAAGAGGTTCAAGAGGTGATCATGGGGTGCGTTCTCCCGGCCGGATTGGGACAGGCCCCGGCCCGGCAGGCGGCGTTGGGGGCAGGTCTTCCCAAGGGAACAGGGTGTCTCACGATTAATAAGGTGTGTGGTTCCGGGTTGAAGTCGGTCATGCTGGCCGATGCGATGATCAAAAATGGGGATGCGGAGGTGGTGATTGCCGGCGGGATGGAGTCGATGAGCAACTCTCCCTACCTTCTCCCCAAGGCCAGGAGTGGTTATCGGATGGGGCATGGGCAGGTGATCGACAGCATGGTCCATGACGGCCTGTGGGATGTTACCAACAATTTTCATATGGGTTCCGCCGCAGAGTTGTGTGCGAAGGAGTACCAGATTTCGCGGGAAGCGCAGGATGAATTTGCGATAGAGAGTTACCGACGGGCGCAAAAGGCGATTGCGGATGGAAAATTTAAAACGGAGATCATAGCGGTCGAAGTCGCCGACGGTAAATCAACCAAAAAAATAGAGATCGATGAAGAACCGGCCAAAGCCAACTTTGAAAAGCTAAAAAGTTTGAGGCCGGCCTTTTCCGCCGGAGGCGGAGAAGGAACGGTCACTGCCGGTAATGCCTCCAAGTTGAATGATGGCGCCGCGGCGGTGGTGGTGATGAGTGGCGAGCTGGCCAAAAAAAAGGGATTGAAGCCCCTGGCGCGGATTGTTGGGCATGCGGGGTCTTCTGTCGCGCCGGAGTGGTTTACGATCGCGCCATCGGAGGCGATCAAAAAGGTCTTGGATCGTCTCCAATTGAAAATCGCCAACATCGATCTTTGGGAAATCAACGAGGCGTTTGCCGTGGTGGCGCTGGCCAACAACAAAAAATTGGGTTTGAATCCGCAAAATGTCAACATTCGTGGCGGGGCGGTGGCGTTGGGTCACCCGATCGGCGCCTCCGGGGCCAGGATTTTAACAACACTTCTTTATTCCTTGCAGGAGACTGGCAGTAGGCGTGGTTGTGCCTCTCTCTGTATTGGTGGCGGTGAAGGGGTGGCGTTGGTGGTGGAAAGAATTTAGGAGGGGAATATGGGATACCAATACCTGCAGGTTCAATCGGAAAATTTTATCTCTACGGTTACGATCAGCCGTGAGAAGGCGTTGAACGCCCTCAATGCTGATCTCTTAAAGGAAATACAGCAGTGCTTTGGCGAAATTTCAAAAAATGGGGATGTTCGGGCGGTCATCCTGACCGGTGCCGGTGACAGGGCGTTTGTGGCAGGCGCCGATATTGCGGCGATGAGTTCAATGACGCCGGTGGGGGCGCTCGAATTTGGAAAACTGGGGCATTCTGCGATGGATGCGGTGGATCACTGTCCCAAACCGGTGATTGCGGCGGTCAATGGTTTTTGCCTCGGTGGCGGACTTGAACTGGCGCTCGCCTGTGATTTTATCTATGCCTCGGAAAGGGCGAAACTGGGTCTTCCCGAAGTGGGTCTTGGTCTCTTCCCCGGGTGGGGCGGGACACAGCGACTCGCCCGTTTGATCGGGAAGGGGAGGGCGAAAGAGATGATTTTTTCGGCCAAGATCCTTTCGGCGGAAGAGGCGTTCCGTTTCGGGATCGCGAACAAGATTTGCAAACCGGAGGAACTTCTGGCCGAGGTCCGGTTAGTGGCAGGAGAAATCGCCAAAAAGGGACCACTGGCAGTCACTCTCGCCAAGAAGGTGATCCATGAAGGGTTCGATCTTTCCCTGGCGGAAGGACTCTCTCAGGAGAGGAACAGTTTCCCCAAATGTTTTGAGACCAGCGACCTCAAAGAGGGTCTCGCCGCATTTTTGGAAAAAAGGCCGGCCCGGTTTCAGGGGCGCTAAAGATGCTTTCGCGACGACTTACCACCGCAAAAAAGTTAAGCGGCGCCTTCCAATACCTTCGGGTCAAGACGGGCGGCTGGCCCAAGCTGATCAATCTTGAGGTGACCAAGCTTTGCAACGCCAAGTGTGATTTTTGCCCCTGTTGGACGATCAAGGATTACCCTCAGCTGGACGACTATTCCGAAATCATGGCCCGGTTCCGGCCGACGGTGCTCTCCCTCAACGGCGGAGAGCCGCTCCTCCGCAAGGATATTTTAAAGATCGTTGATCAGGTTCGTCCACACTGTACCTACCTGATGATGATCACGCATGGCCAGCTCCTGACGGAGGAAAAATTCAAGGCGTTGACCGATCATGGGGTGAACCAGCTCTCGGTCTCGCTCAATTACATCGGTGAGGAACATGACCAGGAACGCCAGCTGAAAGGGCTGTACCGGCATTTTTCCGAACTCCTCCCCAAACTGACCCGTCAGGGGTATGACAATATCGCCTTCAATACGGTGATCATGGACCGGAACCTGGAGCATATTTTGCCGATTGCCAAAAAGAGTCATGAGTGGGGGGTCAAGGTTTCATTCAGTTCCTATTCTGCCCTGAAGAATGACAAGGGGGAATATGCCGTCCGCCAGGACCAGCTGAACCGATTGGAAGAGGTGATCGGGCAGTTGCTCCTGCTCAAGAAAACTCAGGGGAATATCCTGACCTCCGATTACTACTTGAAAAAGGTGCCGGAGTATTTCCGCAACGGGAAGATGGAGGATTGCCGGGCCGGGCTTAATTTCATCCAGATGACGCCGGATGGTTATATCAAACGTTGTTCCGAGATGCCGGTCGTTTGCCACTGGACGGAGTACGATGCGGACCGTATTGAGAACCCGAACCCCTGCGATGTTTGCTGGCTCTCCTGCCGCGGCGAGACCGAAACCCCGCTCACCCCGTCCCGCATTTGGGAGTTTTTGAAGCATTAGTTTTTTTGTTTGATTTGGCGGAGAAGCTCAATATCTCTTTTATCCTGTAGGCGGCCGGCCTCTTTTTTGGCACGCAACAAATGATCACGATCGAGAAGATAAATTTTTTCCTTTCCGTAATGCCCGATTTTTCTTTTCTTCCAGGCTGTTTTGAAGGGAATTCGGCCAATTCCCATGAGAATGTCAATTCTGTTTGGTTCGATGCCGATTTGATACACCATGTGGGGATTGACCAAATCCTCGATGGATAGATTTTTTAGTGGTGCACCGAATTTCTTCAGGGCTTGATAGACCTTTTCAGCATTTGTCCGTTCCGGCTCTATCCAGATATCGAGATCCTTCGTGTAACGGGGTTCCGTATAAGCAATCACGGCATAAGCCCCAACAACGAGGTACTTAGCGTGGACGGCGTTTAAGAAATGCAATAGTTCTGTGAAGTCTTTGTTCAGGGGCATAAGCAGAATTCCAATGGGTAAGCTCCCGGACCATATCCCAAGCCGCTTCGAATCTACCCTGAAGCCCGATTCTTTGCCAGAAGACAAGGTCAAAACGATCGCCGGCTTTGACGATGGGGATCAATCGACTCATGACAATTTTTCTTTTCCGCCGCATTGTGGAAAATACTCTAGCACAGGGGAAGCGATTAGCAAGGGACAAAGCAGTTCCCTGAAAAAAATATTCACCAACGGTTTAAAAATCTGTTATACTCTTTTAAGTGACGTCGGGGAGGCGGCGTCTTGTTTATAAGGAGTAAGACCTCATGCGCCTCAAACGAGTTTTCCGTCGTAGCCTCCCGCTCCTGACATTCCTCGTTTTCTCCCTGACCCTCGTGGTTGGTCCGAGTCAGGCTTGGGATCTAAAGTCGTGGTTTCCCTTCCTCAAAAAGCTCCAGATTGCCTCATCTTCCCGCCCGTCTCCCGAAACCAAACCGGCGGTCACCTCCTCGTTTTCACGACTCCCGCTCCTCTTTGTCGAAAATCGGGGACAGAAAGACAAACAGGTTTCCTTTTATGTCGATGGGCCTGGGTACTCTGTCTTCTTTACCCCCAAGGAAATTGTAACGGTGTTTCAGGTCCCTGAAAAAGATTCCGAGACGATTCCTCCCTCTCCCTCTTGGGGAGAGGGTAAGGGTGAGGGGGAGTCAAAAGAGATCTTTCCAAAAGGAATCCGGGGTGACCCTCGTCCTACGAAATTCAAAACAACGGTGGTCCGCCAAACCTTTACCGGGGCTAATCCTAAACCGGTTATCCGGGGGACGGAAAAAGCAGTCGCCAAGATGAATTTCTTTTTAGGGAAAGACCCAAAAGGGTGGATCACCCAAGTCCCGACCTATCATGAGATCACCTACAAAAATCTCTACCCGGGGATCGATCTCGTTTTCAAAGGAGAGCCAGGGCGTTTGAAGTCTGAGTATCGTGTCGCCGCCGGGGCGAACCCCAAAGATATTGCCGTGGCGTATGAGGGAATCGAGAACCTTTCTCCCTCCGAAGGGGGGAATCTCCTCATCAAACACCCGGCCGGGGAGATCCGCGAGGAGCGTCCCACTATTTATCAGGTGAGGGATGGCAAAAAAGTGGAAGTGACCGGGGGTTACCAGATTCAGGAAAAAGGAGGCTACGGTTTTGAGATAGGGACCTATGATCCGAACAGCCCGCTGGTGATTGATCCGTCGCTCATTTTTTCCACCTATTTGGGAGGAAGCGATGAAGATTCTGCTCATACCCTCGCGATAAGTCCATCCGGCAACATTGTAGTAGCGGGGCACACGGGGTCTGTTAATTTTCCGACCGTAAACCCCATTCAAGCAAATAGTAGAGATGGAGGTGATGCCTTTGTGACGAGTTTGAGTCCCGATGGCTCCTCCCTCCTTTTTTCCACCTATATGGGAGGGAGCGGTAGGGATTGGGCCAATGCCCTTGCGATTGATCCTTCCGGTAACATTGTGGTAGCAGGGACTACGGAGTCTACAGATTTTCCGACTGCATCTCCTTTGCAGGCAAATAAGAGAGGTAGCGGTGATGCCTTTGTAGTAAGTCTGAGTCCCAACGGTTCCTCTCTCTTCTTTTCCACCTATCTGGGAGGCAACGATCATGATTATGCTTCTGCCCTTGCGATTGCCCCCTCCGGAAATATCGTTGTGGGAGGGGGGACTTCTTCTGTTGATTTCCCAACTATGTCCCCCATTCAGGTAAATAAGGGAGGTTTATATGATGTCTTTGTAGCGAGCCTGAGCCCTGATGGTTCTTCCCTCCTCTTTTCCACCTACCTGGGGGGGGATAGCTGGGAACACATTGGAAACCTTGCTATTGATTCCTCCGGAAATATTGTTGTGGCTGGGAGTACGGTTTCTACCGATTTCCCGACCGTGAACCCCCTCCAGCCAAATCGTGTACGCGATTATGACGCCTTTGTGACGAAGATCGCCCCTGGTGGCTCTTTCCTCCTCTTTTCCACCTACTTGGGGGGGGATGGTAGTGATCATCTTTCTGCCCTTGCGATTGCTCCCTCCGGAAATGTTGTTGTGACAGGGCAGACAGCCTCGACCGATTTTCCGACCGTGGCCCCCATTCAGGCAAATAGGCGAGGTAACTATGACGCCTTTGTGGCAAGCTTGAGCCCTGATGGCTCTTTCCTCCTCTTTTCAACCTACTTGGGGGGCAGTGGATTTTCCAGCATGCAGTCGAGTAGCGGTAATGATGGGGCTTCTGCTGTTGCGATTGATCCCTCCGGTAACATTGTGGTAGTAGGAAACACATATTCTACCGATTTTCCGACCGTGGCTCCTCTACAGGCGGATCTGAACGGCGGTGATGCCTTTGTAACAGGCCTAAGTTCAGATGGTTCTTCCCTCCTTTTTTCCACTTACTTGGGAGGGAATTACTATGATAGTGCCTACGGCCTTGCGATTGTCCCCTCCGGAAATATTGTGGTGGCTGGGACAACCTTTTCTACGGATTTTCCAACCATGGCTCCCCTGCAGTCAGACAACGGAGGCGAAGACGCCTTTGTGGCGATGATTAGCGGTTTCTGCCCGGACGGGTCCTTTAGCGATCTGAGAGGTGATTCCTGTAATCACGACGAAGATGGGGACGGCGTTCTGGATGATCATGATAATTGTTATCTGGTTCCCAACCCGGATCAGACCGATACCGATGGGGATGGCGTTGGTGACGAGAGCCGGTCTTGTGGTCTCGGCCCCTGCGTGGGGGGGACTCAAACACGTTCTTGCCCCAATGGGACTTGGGCCGCATGGAGTGCCTGCTCCACCGCCTCGCAAGCGAGTTCCGAGCGGTGTGACAACAAAGACAACAACTGTGATGGGAGGATCGACGAGGATCTCAGCGAGGTCGAAAACTGCGGGGTTGGTGTCTGTGCCGGCGGCAAGAGAACCCGTCTTTGTACGGAGGGCCAGTGGTCCGCCTGGGGCCGATGCACCACCGCAGAACGCTCTTCACGAGAGGTCTGCGATGGCCGCGATAACAACTGTAATGGTCCAGTGGATGAAGGGGGTGTCTGTAGCCCGAATATCGTTGCGTATGGCTCCAATCCTGCTGGTGACCAAACTTTAAGGGTCATCGATTTTGGCGAGATCCGGCAAAAAATCCCTACGGTGCGGTCATTCATCCTGCGCAATACTGGTGGCGCTAATCTATCTATCTTTGAGGTCTTCAATCCATTTTCGGCTCAACTGACCTTTTTGGACACCATTCCAAGGTTTCTGAGTCCGGGTCAGTCCGTTGAGATCCGTGTCCGATTTTATTATGAACAGTCCTGCCCAGCGGAAGGGCTTTCCCCCGACCTCAACTTCCTGATCCGGTCGAACGATCCTGATGAGCGTGAGGTGCTTTTAAACATCCGATGGACTTGCCCTCCACTACCGGTAGCCATCGTTACCCCTGCCGAGTTGGATTTTGGAGTACAGACAGGGACCACGCCGATGGAAAGAACGGTGACGATTACTGTTTCCGGTACGCTTCCCGTATTACTGCGAGAGTTTTATCTGGCGGCAGGAGCCGGCCAAGAGGCTTACCAGTTGTCACCTCCCAACATCCCTACACCACCCAGCTCTATCACCATTCATCCGGGAGGGAGTTTTACCATCAGGGTATCATTCACACCCTTCTTCAATAGAGAGTATCGTAGCACTCTGGTCCTGCACACCAATACGGAGGAAGGGCGTATTTTTGTTCCTTTGCGTGGGACGGGACAACGGTAGGAATGTTGAACCGGCGACTTGATTTCTCGTGGAGAGTATCAGGGGTCAGACTTGACTTATTGACTTTTGCTTCTGGACCGCGCAATAAGTCAAGTCTGGCCCCAACACTGACGGTTTTTTGAAAATAAGGAGATGACAATGAAAAAATGCGGCGTGTTCGTGTTGGCCATGCTGGCCTCTTTTCTTCTGGTGTCGTGCGGTGGCGGAGGGAGCAGTTGCGGTTTTGATGACCCCTCCACCCCTACTTTTAATCTGGATGGCACCGTCTGGTCTCTGGAGGGAACAACTCCATCTAACAATTGTCCCGATCCTACCACGACCTTTAGCGGGAGTGGTACCTTTACACAAAGCGGCAACACGCTCACGGCAACCTCCTCCGGTATCTCGCTAAAGGGGGAGATCTCCGGAAGCCAGATCAAATTTGCAGGAGACCTCACCATCGGGACGGAAACTATTACCATCGATTGCACGACGGCGACACTCACCAGCAATAGCGTTGGGAGCACCTTTAGCTTTTCCGGCACAACCTGGGAGTCAGATTACGGCTCGGGGACTTGTGACGGGACCTCTAGCGGGACATTCACACGAACCAACTAAGGGTTGTTTTACTCCACTGAATCGGAGGGAGATACCTCTCTCCCTCCGATACCACCCATCTGTTGAGCCGGGAGCGGGAATCGAACCCGCGACCTACGGTTTACGAAACCGTTGCTCTACCGCTGAGCTATCCCGGCGGTATATGCCGCCTCCCGGAATCGAACCGGGACAGGGTTGCCCCTACCAGATTTTGAGTCTGGCGCGTCTACCAGTTCCGCCAAGGCGGCCATGCGGGAATTACTTAAGCTGAATTATTTTTTTTTGGAAGGACCTTTGGGTGAATCACCCTTGAGCGAATCGCTCTTGGGGGAATCACCCTTTTTGGCAGGCGTCTCGGTGGCTTCTTCAGCAAACGAGACCTTCCCGGCCGCGATCTCCCTTAGGGCCGTAACCACCTCCTTGTTCTTGCAACGAACAAGCGGATCAATCCCCCGGTAGAGTTCCTTGGCCCTCTTGGTGGCGATATGAACCAGGGCAAACCGGTTTTCGACATTTTCCAGACAATCTTCAACAGTGATTCGTGCCATATAGGGTGACCCTCTCCTTGTTTTAACGGGGGCCAGTAGAGTCAAAAATCGGGGGAAAGTCAAGCAGTGAGGTGATTTCACAAAAAACCCTAAAAAAACAGCTTGGAGAGCCCCTCAAATTATGCTACATTTAAGTATAATTATACTACAAAATGGTCTTATCTCTTAGAAAATATTTATGGGTTCTCCATTTGGTGACGATTGCCGCCGGTAGCTATTTCTTGGCCCAGACCGTGTCGACCTATGTGGCGGCCCTTCTGGGGGGTGAGATCAAGGCCCAGATGCGTCGCTCCGGTCCGGTAACTCGTTTGGCCAAAGAGGTTCCGGAAAAGGGTGATTATGAGATGATCGCCGTCCGGAATATTTTTAATTCGGCCCAAGAGGGCTTGGGTGAGGATTCAGGGGGAACGACTGTCGGTGCCGGGGATCAGATTCTTGATCCTCAGGCGACGGCTGTCAAGACAGCCCTCCCGATCAAGGTCCTCGGGGTTTTGGTGATTGGGGAAGGCGAGGATCGGCGTTCTTCAGCGACCATTTCCGGAGGGAGCGGTGCCGGTGGGGTCGATGTCTATTTTGTGGGGGATACCGAGAAGAGGTTTGCTGAAGGGACAAAAATGGTCAGGGTTTCAAAAAACAGGGTTGAGTTCATCAACGGGGGACGGTTGGAATACGCAGAACTGGAAGATATTTCCGCAAAATTATCCATCTTCCAATCGCCGGATGAAGTTCATGGCGGGGGGAAGGCAGGGGGTCCTGCGCTGGCGGCAGCCCACGAAAAAGAAGGGGTTGAAGAGGCCCGCGGTCGTTTCACGATTGACCAGAGGGAGGTGGATGAGGCCTTGGCGAACCTGGACAAGCTTTATACGGAAGTCCGGATTGTCCCCAATTTCAAGGCTGGCAAACCTTCGGGTTTGAAAATCCTCTCCATCAAGCCTGGGTCTCTTTTTTCTAAATTAGGGATGCAACGAGGGGATGTGCTGGAGAGGATCAACGGGATTGAGATGGATATCAAGAGGGGGATGGAGATCTTCAGTCAGCTCAAGGACTCAAAGAACTTGACCATTGATCTGGAGAGAAATGGAAAGGGCCGAACGCTTGAATATGAAATTCGTTAAAACATTTTTTCTCCTTGCCTGGTCCCTCAGCGCCTTGGCGGCCGAGCTGAGTCCCGCCACGGTTGCCCCTGCCCCGCAGGGGACGCCGCAACCGCCGGTCGTTGTTCAGCCTCCCCCTGTTTCCGGTATTCCGAGTTACCCGCCGGCAGTCACCCTGGAACCGGTCCCGACAACGCTCCCGACACCTCCTCCCCAGGTCAGTCTGCCTCAGGCGAACCTGCCCCAGATTGGTTTTCCCCAGGCCCCGTTTGCCCCGGCCTCGGAGATTTCTCCGGAGACGAGCGGCGTTCCAGGAGGTGTTGCTACAGAACTTCGTCCCGCTTCTCCGGAGACCCTGCAACAGGCGGAATCGATGATCTCGGAAGAGGGGGTTTACTTCAATGTGGCCGAAGAAGATTGTCGTGAAGTGATCAAACAGATCAGCCGGGCGACCCAGAAGAATTTTTTGCTGGATGACAAGATCCGTTGCAAGATCACCATCATCTCGGAACGAAAAGTGACCAAGGATGAACTGTGGGAGATGTTTCTTTCGGCCCTCGAGGTGGCCGGCTATACGGTCGTTCAAGGGCCTGTCGGGCTTCATAAACTTGTCCCCTTGCGCGATGCGATCTCCAGCCCGATTCCGATGTATCTGGGGGATAGCGACAGCCCCATCACGGATGCCTTTATCACACGGTTGATCCCTCTCAAAAATATTAACGCTACGGATATGGCGAATGCCATCAAGGGGATGGTTTCCAAGGAGGGAAATCTCTTCGCCTACCAGGCGACCAACACGATCATCATCACCGATTCCGGCTCCAACATCGATCGAATCCATAACCTGGTGAGGGAGCTCGACAAGACCGGACCCCAGGAAATCATGGAGATTGTCCCGATCAAATATGCCTCCGCCAAAGATATTGCGGACAAGATCCAGAATATCTTTGAGACCGATAAGGGAGGCAGCCGCCCGGCGACAGGCGCCAAAAGGGATGAATCCGGCGATTTGATGAGGATATCGAAAGTGATCCCGGATGAAAGGACCAACTCCCTCATCATCCTGGCCTCAAAGGTGGCGATGAGACAGGTGCATGACATGATCGCCAAGTTGGATACTGTCCTGAGCAAGGATTCAGGAAAAATCCATGTGCATTACCTGAAAAATGCCGAAGCGACGGAAATGGCCCAGACCCTGACAAGCCTGACGCAATCAGTCTCTTCAGCCGCCAAATCGGGAGGTGGTTCCGGTGGAGGCTCTCCGGTGGCCGCCTTTGGTTTTGAGCTGGAGGGAAAGGTCAACATTACGGCGGACAAGAATACCAATTCACTGGTGATCATGGCCTCCCAGAAAGATTATGAGACGCTGGTGGAGAAGGTTGTTTCCAAACTCGATATCCCGCGGCGTCAGGTTTATGTAGAAGCGGTGGTGATGGAGCTGGTGATTGATCAGGATCAGAGTCTGGGGATTGCGGCCCAGGGTGGTTTTCCCTTCAGCATCAAGGGGAAGGGGGCGCTTGGCTTTGGTTCCATGCTGGGCGGATCGACAGCGGCGAATACCGGAAAAGACGGCCTCAGCGGCGGTGTGGTAAGTACCGATACAGTGACGGTCAATGTGACCGATCCGGCAACCGGCGCCGCCAAGACGATTACGGTCCCCAAGTTCTTTGCCGCGTTGACGGCCCAGCAGAAAAATATTGATGTGAATGTCCTCTCGACGCCAAATCTCCTGACGATGGATAATGAAAAAGCGACGATCGAGATTGCCCAGAAGGAACCTTTTTCACAGGGGCAGGCGGTGGGGCAGGGAGGGGTGACCACCCAGTCCTTCACGCGGGAGCCGATCGGCCTTACCCTCGAGCTGACCCCCCAGATCAATGAGGGGGACACCGTCAAACTCAAACTGAAGCAGAAAAAATCGGACATCCTCAATACTTCGGGGCCCCTGACCGCCGTAGCCGGCCCTTCGACGAAGGAACGGTCTGTCGAGACGACGGTTATGGCGAACGACGGGCAGACCATTGTGATTGGCGGGCTTCTCGAAGACACCCTGAAAACGGAGATCAACAAGGTGCCGCTACTGGGGGATATCCCGATCTTGGGCTGGTTGTTCAAAAACCGGACGAAGAAGAAGGTCAAGAGCAATCTGCTTGTCTTCATCACACCCTATATCATTCGTGATGTGAATGATTTTAACAAGATTTTGCAGAGAAAAATCGAGGAGAGGAACGTTTTCATCGACAAAAACTACAGCAAGAGGCAGAGAAAACTGATTCGCGAGTCGATAGAGTCCCACGCCAAAAAGCTGTTGGAGTACGAAGGGGCCTTGCCTCCCAATGAGCCGATCCGTGAGACCGTGCCGGCTCAAGTCCAGACGCCGTCCTCAACATCTTCAGTAGAGTCCGAATCGCCTCCCCCCAGTTTTACCCCCCCTCCGCCTGAGCCAAAAAAACAGCAGGCCGTGGTGACCCCCTCTCCCGCTGCGACCCACGGTTCTGAGGAGGAAGATATTGACCTGGCCCTCCCCCCCGGTGCTGGCGGGAAAAAGGCCCCTGCCCCGATGACCCCCAAAGAGCCCAAGGTCAAGATGCGGAGCCCTGTCTCCCCAGGCCCAAGTCAAGGGGGGTTGAAACCGGTGCAGGATGAAGACATCGATTTGGCTTATTGAAAATTTTCGATAATCTATGGAAGATAGAAGCCTTGGCGCGATCTTGCTTGAAAATACCTCTCTCACCCAGGAACAGCTTGAAGAGGGTTTGACCGTTCAGAGGGAAAAGGGGATCAAACTAGGGGAAGCGTTGATCCAGCTGAAATACCTTCGGATGGAGGATATCCTCAAGGCGCTTTCCATCCAGTTGGGGATGCCTTACTTGAACAAATTAGCGCCAGAAGAGATCCCTCTGGATCTTCTCCAGTCGCTCCCGATCAACTATGCCAAAAAGAACGAGGTCCTTCCGATCAGAAAGGAAGAAGGTTCTCTTTATATAGCGATGGCCGACCCGTTCAATCATGCCGTCATTGATGACTTAAGGCTTCTTTTCGGAATCCCCGTCAAGTCGCTCATCACCAGTTCTTACGAAATCATGAGTGCCATCAACATCGTCTACAACAAGATGACCGATGCGGGGGACAAGGTGGATGTGGGGGAAGAGAATCTCGATACCATCGGTCAGGAACTGGAGGAGGTCCAGGATTTGCTGGAATCGGCCGATGAGGCGCCGATCATCCGTCTGGTCAATTCGCTCATGTTCCGGGCGGTCAAGCAGAAGGCCTCTGATATTCATATTGAACCGTTTGAAAAAGATCTCGTCGTCCGCTTCAGGGTGGATGGGATCCTCTACGACATTTTGCGTCCCCCCAAGAAGGCGATGGCGGCGATCATTTCTCGTGTCAAAGTCATGGCGAGCCTGAATATTGCGGAGAAGAGATTACCTCAGGACGGCCGAATCCGCATTAAAATCGCCGGGAAAGATATTGATATTCGTGTCTCCACGGTGCCGACTTCCTTTGGGGAATCGGTGGTCATGCGTCTTTTGGACAAGAGCCAGGTCCTTTTGGAACTGGAGCAGATCGGCGTGACCGGCCGTAATCTCGAAAAGATGAACGAACTGATCAAAAAAAGCCATGGGATCATTCTGGTTACCGGGCCGACAGGGAGCGGAAAGACGACGACGCTTTATGCTGGTCTTTCCAAGATTAATTCTATCGACAAGAAGATTATCACCGTTGAAGATCCTGTGGAGTACCAGCTTACCGGGGTCAATCAGATCCCGGTCAATCCCAAGATTGAACTCACTTTTGCCGCCGGTCTTCGCGCCATCCTCCGGCAGGACCCGGATGTGATCATGGTTGGTGAGATTCGCGACCGCGAAACGGCGGAGATCGCCGTTCAGGCGGCATTGACCGGTCACCTGGTGTTCAGCACGCTGCATACGAACGATTCGGCATCCTCGATTACCCGGCTTATCGATATGGGGGTGGAGCCGTTTCTTGTTTCTTCCTCGGTGTTGGGAATTCTGGCCCAGCGGTTGATCAGAACCATTTGCAAGGATTGCGCCAAAAAATATACCCCGACGACGGAAGAGCTGGCCGAGGTGGGACTGACGCCGGAACAGCTGAAAGGGCGCCAACTTTACAGGGCTGTTGGTTGTAAAAACTGTATCAATACCGGTTATGCGGGACGAACCGGGATTCACGAACTGATGCTCATGGATGATGATATCCGCGCCCTTGTGATGAAAAACACCGACGCTACAACGATCAAGAAGATGGCGATGGAAAAAGGGATGACGACCCTTCGGGAAGATGGGGCCCAAAAGGCGTTACGGGGGTTGACGACCCTGGAAGAAGTCCTGAGAGTGGCGCAGGAAGATGTAAACCGGTCCACAACGGCCGCTGCCTAAATCATGCCCGTTTACCATTATAATGCTATCGACGCGAAGGGAAAGAACTCCAGCGGTGTTGTTGAGGCCGAGACGGAGCGGGTTGCCCGGACCAAGCTCCGGAAACAGGGAATCTTCCCGACGGAGGTCAGGCCGGAGGGGACAAGCTCCAGACAGGGGGGGTTGGGCCGGGAAATCGAGTTTGGAAAATTCTTTCAGAGGGTCAAGACCCAGGACATCGCCGTGATGACCCGGCAGATGGCGACCCTCATCTCGGCTAACATCACGCTGGTTGATTCCCTCGGAGCCCTGGCCGACCAAACGACCAACCCAAAACTCCGCGGGATTCTCTCCAACGTCAAACAGAAGGTTGTTGAGGGTTCACGCCTGGCCGATGCGATGAAAGGGCACGCGGATGTTTTCAGCGATCTTTACCTGAACATGATCAGTGCCGGTGAATCCTCAGGGGCGCTGGATGTTGTCCTGGAACGACTTGCCGACTTTACCGAAAAACAGGCGCGGCTGAAAAGCAAGATTATCGGGGCGTTGACCTACCCCCTGATCATGGGGCTGGTCGGCTTGAGCCTCATGGTCTTTATGTTTGTCTACGTGGTGCCGAAGGTGACGAAGATTTTTGAGGACACCAAGGCGACGCTTCCCCTCCCAACCCAGCTTCTCATCGGCATCAGTAACCTCCTGACCGGTTACTGGTGGCTTCTCCTGATCCTCGGCGTCGCCGCTTTTTTCGGGATCAAAAAATACCTGAAAACCGAAAAGGGGATCCATTTCTATGACAAAACGATGCTGCACCTTCCCCTTTTCGGGAAATTGTTTCTGATGGTGGCCATCTCCCGTTTTGCCCGTACGCTGGCAACCCTTCTGGGAAGCGGTGTCCAGCTCTTGGCCGCCCTGGACATCGTCAAGAAGATTGTTGAGAATTCAATCCTGACGGCGGCCATCGAGGCCACCAAAAACAGCGTTCGGGAGGGGGAAAGCCTGGCCGAACCGCTGAAGAGGAGCGGGCAGTTCCCGCCACTGGTGACCCACATGATCTCCATCGGCGAAAAGACCGGGGAACTGGAAAAAATGCTGGCCCGAATCGCCGATACCTATGATACCCAGGTGGACAATACTGTTTCCGTTTTGACGACGCTCTTGGAACCACTGATGATTCTGATGATGGGGGGGATCGTTTCTTTTATCGTCATGTCGATTTTGTTGCCGATATTGCAAATGAATCAATTGGGCGCATAAACAAATAAAAGGAGGAAGCCTATGTGGAAGAAGATACTAAAATCTCAAAGAGGGATGACCCTCATCGAAATCATGGTGGTGGTGACGATCTTGGGGATCATCGCGACCATCGTGACGGTCAACGTCCTCGACCGGCTCGATCAGGCCAAGGCGAGTGCGACAAAAACCCAGATCAAGAACTTGGAGGTGGCCTTAGATGAGTTCCGACGGGATAACGGCTTTTATCCCTCAACGGAACAGGGGCTGGGTGCCCTTGTCGAAAAGCCGTCGATCGGGCGGATCCCCAACACCTATCCCAAAAATGGTTATCTTAAAGGGGGGAAGGTCCCCAGGGATTCCTTCAGTTGTGATTTTGTCTACTTTAGTCCTGGGACCCACGGCAATCCGGTTGAGATCGTCTCCCTTGGCGCTGATTGTCAAGAAGGGGGAGAGGATGTGGATGCCGATATCAATTCGTGGGAAATAGGCCAGAAATAGTTAAGTGGGGGGGAGCCATCAACAAAAGAGGAATGACCTTAATCGAGCTTCTGGTGACGATGGCGATTGTTGGCATTATGTTCGGTGTGGCCGCCGTTTCCTTTTCCAATCTCTTTGACCTTGAAATGAAGGGGGCGGCCAAGAAACTGGCCTCCACGATGCGGTACCTTCGAAACAAGGCGGTGACTGAGCGGGTTTATCTCCGGGTTGTCTATAATATTGACGAATCGGCCTACCTTGTTGAATCCACGAAGGATCCCTTTGTTGTTCAGAAAGAGGAACCTCAAGAAAAGAAAGAGCCCGAGGAAGGGGAAGAGGCCCCTCCAGAGGCCCAGTTTATCCAAGAGGAAGGTCTCCTCCTGAAACCGGTCAAATTACCGGACGGGGTCTTTTTCAAGGATGTCTGGATGTCTCTTCAGGGGGAGAAAAAGACGAACGGCAAGGGATACACCTATTTTTTCCCCAACGGCTTCATGACAGGAACGATCATCAACCTGAGGGATAAGGAGGAGGAGACCTTCTACTCCATTGAGGTCGAGCCTTACTCAGGGCATGTGATCATCCGATCCGAATACAAAGAGGGAGAAGGGGGGGCTCGGTGAAACAGAAGGCCGGTGGTTTCACCCTTCTCGAGGTGATGATTGCGATCGGTATCCTCGCTATTACCATGGTGGCGATCTCCGGCCTGCAGGGGGGTTCTCTCCGTCGCGCCGGAAGGGCTGAGAAAATGTCTCTTGCCGTCCAACTGGCTCGCCAGAAGACCAATGAAAAAATTATCGAGATTGAGACCCAGATCGACAAGGGGGAATTTCCTGAAGGGAAGGAAGAAGAGGGGGATTTTGACAAGTTTCCTGATTATCACTGGAAGGTTGAGATCAAGAAGATGGAGGCCCCGCCGATCCCTTCCGGCGGGGAAGGGGAAAATGTCGTTGCCGAACAGTTGATGAGTTTTATCGGCCAAAAATTGGGGGAGATGATGCGGGTTGTGAAGGTCACCATCTCCTGGAAGGAACTGGAGGCTGAGGAGAGTTTCACGGTGGCCACACATATGGCCAATATCAGGTCCGGGATCAGCAGTTTTCAGGTCCAGACCGGCGGGACTTCTCCCTCTGGACCACCGGCAAGTCCGACGCCGCCAGCCAGTGGAGGAAAAAAGTGATGAGACGGGATAGCGGGTTTACCCTGATTGAGGTCATTGTCTCTGTGGCGATCCTCGCCCTGATTTCCATTGTTGTCTGGCAGGCCTCCGGCTCTAACATGAGGGCCAAAGAACGATCTGAAAAAAGGGATGAGGTTTTTCAGTCGGTGGCGATGGTGATGGACCGGATGAGTGAGGATCTGATGGAGGCCTTTCTCTATTCTCCCACCTCCGAGGAGTTAGGAAAAAGCATCAATGGCGAAATCCTTGCAAAGACCGCCTTTGTTGGAAAAAACAACGGGGATGCCGATGAGATTTCATTCACCTCCTTCTCCCACGTCCGTTACCTCAAGGATGTGAAGGAATCGGATCAGGAAGAGGTGACTTACAAATTAGAACCTTCCAAGGATGACGAATCAAACAGCCTGGAGATTGTGAAGAGAAGCTCCTCCCCACTGGATGCCAACCCAACCGAAGGGGGAAAGACCTATCCCCTTTTGAAGGGGGTCAAGGGGTTGAGCTTTCGCTATTATGACCCGAAAAAACAGGAGTGGTTTGAGGAATGGGATTCGGAGGGGTCGGATAACCCTTCCAAGTTGCCGAGGGCGGTTGAGATCACCTTGACGGTTGAAAATCCGGAGGAGGAGGGGGAGCCGATTGTCTTTACCACGATCGCGATTGTCGAAATGGCTCCGGGACCCAATGACTTCTAAGCGTTCAAAATTCCCTCTCCCCAAAGGGAGAGGGAGGGAGAGCGGCATCGCCCTGATGATGGCGCTGGGGGCGGTTCTAGTCCTGACGACCCTGGCGGTGGAATTCGCCTACAATTCCCATGTCTCCTACAGCATGGCGATGAATGAGAGGGACCGGCTCCGGGCCTACTATCTCGCCCGTTCCGCATTCCAATTTGCCAAACTGGAGATCTCGATGGAGAAAGAAATCCGCGGCAAGTTCGGGTCCCAGTTACAGCAAGGGGCGGTCTCCTCGGCCCCGGTCTGCCAACAGTTCCCTTTTTCAACGGCGCTTTTAAGGGGACTCCTTGGTGGCGAAGAGGGGGCAGAAGCGGCGCCTCAAGAAGAGAAGAAGGAGGAAAAAGAGAAAAAGAAGGCCGGGAAAGAGGAACCGGAAGAGGGGGTTAAGACAGGGGGGGATCTCGGGTTTCTCCAGGAAGGGCAGGCCAAGGAGTTTCTCGATTTTGAGGGAGACTTTTCTGTCTCCTGCGGCCTGGAGGAGTCCAAGATCAATCTGAATTATTTCAGGATCGGGGGTAGTTCTTCCACAGGTTCTTCCGACCCGTATGAGGAACAGAAACTTATTTTGAAGACGCTCTTTTCGGAAAAGGCCTTTGAGCCTGTCTTTGGGGGAAAAAGAGAGGAGATCGCCAAGGTGGTGGGCAACATCGCTGATTGGGTCGATCGCAATGACCGGATCAACGAGGCACCGGGGATTGAAGGGGGCTATGAGGACAGTGTCTATGTCGGAACGGAGTATACATATCGCGTCAAAAATGGTAAGATGGGCTCACTGGCGGAGTTGCTTTTGGTCAGTGGGGTGGGGGACGATCTTTATAATCTGGCAAGCCCTTCACTCACCGTTTATGGTGACAACAAAATAAACCTTTGTCTGGCCGAGGAGGCACTGATCAAGGCCGTGCTTTTAAAATACGCCTCAGGGCTCCAGGGGGTCCCTCCGGTGAAACCGGATGATGAGGAAACATTGAAGAAACTGGTGGAGGCGGTTCAGCAAACCTGTCAATTGAGTCAAGATGCCAATGCGATCGCCTCGGCGGTCAACCCGATTCTGGGGGTGGCGGCAGGAGGGGGAACGGCGACAATCCCGCTTTCTTCAATGATCACGACAGACGCCAGGTTTTATGCGCTCGAACTGACAGGGCAATCGGGGGACCTGGAACTGAAGATCAAGGCGGTTCTTGATACCAAGGGAAATGTCAACGAATGGAAAACACTTTATTTTAGGGTGCAGTAAATGGCGCAAAAGATTCTGGGGATTGATATCGGGAGTTACTCGGTCAAGATTGCCGAGATCGAACGGGCCTATAAGGGGTTCGAGCTGGTCAATTTCTATGAGCGGGTCGTTGCCTACAATGAGGTCTTGAGCCCTGAAGAGGCGATTGCCGCCACCCTCCAGAAACTGGTTGATGACTTTTCCCTGAAGCCGGATATCGTTCTGGCGAGCCTCCCCGGCTCTCTTGTGGCCACACGGCTCCTGGAACTCCCCTTTTCAAACCCCAAGAAGATAGACACGACGGTGGAATTTGAAATGGAAGGATACCTCCCTTTTAGCCTTGAGGATCTGCTCATCGATTATCATATCCTCAAAAGTGCCAAGAACCTCTCCTCCATTTTGGTGGCCTACGGGAAGAAAACCGATTTCGTCAAGTTCCTCTCCATCTTCAAAGATCTCGAATTTGAGCCTCGTTTCATCGGTTGCGAACCGGTGGAACTGGGGAATCTTCTCAAACTGGGGCTGGCCCAACCGGAAGGGGCTTATGCGATCATCAATATCGGTCATCTGAAAACCGAGGTTTCCCTCTTCGTCGGGCCGACTCTCCGGTATACCCGGACGGTCATGACCGGTGGGAAGGCGATGACCGAAGAGATTGCGAAGACGTTGTCTGTTCCTTACGAGGAGGCGGAAAAAATAAAAATTGAACTTGGCCAGCTGAGCGAGAACATGGAAGGACTGGATGCGATGGGGCAAAAGGTCGGGGGGGCGATCCGCAAGGTGATGGAGGGGTTGCTGGTGGAGCTCAAACAGACCTTTCTCGCCTTTGAGGAGATGGGGGGTGAAACGGTCCAGGCCCTTTACCTCTGCGGCGGGACCTCGCGCCTGCCAGGGATCGATCAATTTTTATCGTTCCGGATACGCAAAAATGTCAGTTTTTTAGATCCCCTCGATTTTCCCTTCAACCGTCTTTCCGACTCAAACTGGTGCCGTCCCCTTGTCTCTACGGCACTCTCCTATGCCCTCAGGGCTGTCTTTCCTTCCGGAGGGTTTCCGGATGTCCAATTTCGCCGGGGGGAATTCGCCTACCGGGGGGATGTTGAAGATCTCTCCAAGGTTGTAAAGCAGACAGGCTTTCTGTTGGCGGGACTCATCCTTTTTGCACTGGTAAATTTTTTGCTGAGTTATTCCCTCTTGCAGTCCCGGGTTAGCGGTGTCCGTAAGGAAGTTTCCAAATTGGTGACGGAGAAACTGCCGGATACCCCCAAGAAGATGGTGGAACGGCCGCAATCGGCCATTTCCGTGCTCAATGGGAAGATTCAGGAGGTTCGGGACAAAAAGAGGCGTCTGGAGGAGGAGACCAGTCTTTCAGTTCTGAAACTTCTCAAAGAAATTTCCACCGTTATTCCGGAAAAGGCCAATCTTGTGGTCGACATGGATAATCTTAACATCGTTTCCAACAAGATCAGGCTTCAAGGGAGGACCAACTCCTTTGAATCGGTGGACAAACTCAAGGAATCACTCTCCCGCTCCCCCCTCTTCAAGAATGTGACGACCGGCAACGTCAAAAAGGGGGTCAAGGATGAGATCAAGTTCGACTTGAGCCTTGAGGTACGGGTTGGCGAGGAAGGGGGAGACCATGGCACTTAAAACGAGATACTCCCTCCTTTCCAAGGTTAATCTCGATAATATTTACAATTCCTTCATTTCCCTGTCACCCCAAGGGAGGGTGATCGCCCTCTCCGTGGGTGGCTTCATTCTGGTCCTTCTGATCTTTCTCCCGACCTCCCTGATGTCGGGCAAGATTGCCTCTCTTCAGAAGGAAATCAGCACCTCCCAGGAGTCGCTCCGACAGATTTCGGACAAACTGGTGGAGTACCAGGACCTGAAGGCTTCTGTGGAGGAGATGGAAAGGTCCTTTGGTGTTGGCGTCGGGTCCCTGGCGACCAGCATTGAGGGGATTGCTACCAAGAGTAACGTTCGTTCCAATATGGATTCGCTCCGCGGCAAACCGGCGATTGATACTGACGACCTGACCGGTGAGGCGGTAGAGTTGAGGCTCTCGAAACTGACCTTGTCACAGCTCGTCGATTTTCTTTATAATGTTGAGCAGAATACCGCCGGTTTCATGAAGGTGACGAAGATCGAGATCCGGCCGATGTATTCCAATCGTTCCCTGATGGATGTTTCCTGTGAAATTGCGAACTTTACACTGAAGAAGGGGACTTAAAGACATGAAACTCTTTTTGAGACTGGCCCTTTACGGCGTCACCTTTTTCTTTTTCTTCCTCCTTTTTTTGCTGACGCTCTTTCCCTATGACAGCATCAAGGGAAGAATCACCAGGGAACTGGAAAACGGTTTGGGGGGCGCCTACCAGGTGACGATCAACAAAATCAGGCCATTCCCCCTCCTGGGGGTTGTCCTGAAAAATGTCCAGATCAAGGAGGCCCGGAGCCAGAACGATTTCATCAAGCTTGACAAGGCGAGTCTTTCCCTCAGGCTCCTTCCCCTTTTGTGGGGCTCGGTGCAGACCCGGTTTGATGCCAAAATTGGGAAAGGGGAGTTGGAGGGTTCGTTCGCCTCCGGCCGCAACAGATACCATGTTTCTCTCTCATTGGATGGGATTAATCTGGGTGAACTGAAATCCCTGGCGACCCGCTATGGATTGAATCTGTCGAGCCAGATTAGTGGCCAAGTGGATCTGGAGCTGTTTCCGGCGGAACCGATACGGAATCAGGGCTCTGTGCATCTTGTTTTGAAGGAGCTCAGACTGCTGGAATCCGAGCTCAAGGTGGGGGAAGGGGAGATGGCGATGAGTTTTAATCTTCCACCCCTTCAGATGGCGGTAAATACCGTCCCTTCCGTGATCGATATGAGGATGGATAAGGGGAATATGGAGGTCAAATCCTTCGAGTTCAAGGGGGGAGATCTTGAGTTGAATCTTTCTGGGAAGCTTTACATAGCCCAGAGTTTGAGTAATAGCCGTTTGAATCTGAAAGGGAGTTTTGGCGTCAATCCTGCCGCCTCGAGTCGTCTGCCGTTTCTTGTCCTGATTGAAAAAGAAAAGGGGTCGGACGGGCAGTTCCCCCTGACGGTGACCGGCCGTGTGGAAAAACCGAGCATTCAGATTGGTAGCCTCAGAGTGCCTTTGTAGGGGCCAGTTTCAAGGCTCAGTAATGAAAACAAGTTCATTGGGCCGGACGAGACCCAGCTCCTCACGAACCACTCTTTCCAGTTGTAACGGGTCTTTGAGCCGCTTGATTTCGAAGGCCAGCCGCTGGTTCTCTCTCCTGTTTTCCATGATGGAAGACTCCAATTGTTTTTCCAGGCGGGACAATCGGTAGAGTTTTAGCAACCCCTGGTTTCCATAGATGGCGGCGAGTAACATGATAGCGATGAGAACTGTCGTGATCTTGCGGAATGGGGGAGGGTTGTTAAGCCTCATTGAAGAGGGCTCCCTGATTTAAGCCTTTGATCGGTCGTCCTAAATGCTCGTAGGCAAGTCGTGTGGCGACCCGCCCGCGTGACGTGCGATTGAGATAACCGGACTGGATCAGGTAAGGTTCGTAGACATCCTCGATTGTTTCTCTTTCTTCGCTGATGGCGGAGGAGAGGGTTTCCACCCCGACCGGCCCCCCCTCAAATTTGTCGATAATCGTCAGAAGAATCTTTCGGTCCATCGCATCAAACCCTTTGTTATCCACCTCCAGCAAGGTGAGCGCCTTTTTGGCCCTGTCCAGATCAATCAGACCGGTTCCATGGACCTGGGCAAAATCCCGAACGCGACGGAGGAGCCGGTTGGTGATCCTGGGGGTGCCGCGGGATCGCCCGGCAATCTCCAGGGCGGCCTCCGGATCCACCTGAACGCCGAGGATCTTGGCAGACCTGAGGACAATCTTGGTCAACTCCTCAGGGGAGTAGAAATCAAGCCGCGCGGTAATCCCAAAACGGTCCCGGAAAGGGGAGGTCAAAAGCCCGGCCCGGGTTGTTGCGCCGATCAAGGTAAAACGGGGGAGGTCGAGCTTGACCGTCTTGGCGGAAGGGCCCTGGCCAATGACAATATCCAGCTTGTAATCCTCCATCGCCGGATAAAGGATCTCTTCAATTATCTTTGATAACCTATGGATTTCATCTATAAAAAGTACATCCCCTTGTTCCAGATTGGTGAGGATGGCGGCCAAGTCTCCGGGGCGTTCGATGGCGGGGCCGGAGGTTGACTTGATCTGGACCCCCCGTTCGTGGGCGATGATATGGGCGAGTGAGGTTTTGCCCAAACCGGGCGGACCGCAGAAGAGGGCATGGTCCAGTGGTTCGTTACGCCTTCTGGCCGCTTCAATAAAGACGATCAGATTCTTTTTGACCGATTCCTGACCGATGAACTCGCCAAAGCTTTTTGGGCGGAGAGAGTTCTCGATCTCTAAATCGTCAGGGATCGGGATCGGGTCAAGGTCGGAACGGCGTGCAGGGTCTTTTAGGGTCATTGGGCCCTCAATTTAGACTACTTTGCCTGTTCGTGCAAGCACGAAAAGACGCAACTTTCCTGCCCGGTGCCGATAAGGAAGGCCGCTATGGCGCCACCCAGTCTTTCCCATCCTGAGATTAAGAGAGTCCAATTCGGTCGGGAAGTTTTTTATATAGACCCCAATATTGGCGCCCACCATGATTTTATCGAGGACTACGGTCAGTACAACCAAGGGCCTTATGCCGACCGTCGCAAGGACCTCCTGTGGGATCTTGAGATCATTGCTGGCCTTCTGGAGGGGAAGGATCCCCAGCAAGTCCCTCCCGCCAAGCTCGCTGAAGTACGCAGAAAAATTATGGAGGCCTATACCGGTGTTTTTAAAAGACGTCGTCTCGAAGTAGGCGGTCATTATTCGCAAGACAGTTCCTTGGAAGCGATGGATCGGCGATGGCAAGCGAATTCTGTCAATCCCCCTGAAGTGGCTGGTTCCACTCTCTGGGTGGAGAGGATGGGATTGAGAAATCTGCTGGCCGGTCATGGGGAAGAAAAGAGTACCCCCGCGATGTTGGCTCGTTACAAAGCGGCCTTTTTTGACGATCAGAGGACGCCGGATAGCGGGTGGCGGGTCCTAGGTTATCGTTATTTTGGGGTGACCGAGAGACGATCAAATTATCTGGACGAGAATGAAACCTTCTTCCTGAGGCATATTGAATACGTTTCCTCGCCGGGTGGTAAGCCGTCACGGAAAGAGTATGTTTTTGCAAGACCCGGTTATCGGCGTTTTGCCTCGGAAACTGTTTTGAGGGAAATTTTGGACAGACCCGAATATCGTAATCTTGTCAGAGATATCTCGGCCGTTTTGGCAGAGGCCCATTCGCACAACGCCCCTCGCAACTTGATCGAAATGGCCTTCCTGGCGCTTCTTTTCGATGAATGGCAGGGGTTTGGGGATGAGGACCCCAAGCAGGATTGTCTCGCCGCCAAGGTTTCGGAGGCTCCGAATCGGCCAGAGATAGAGGCCAATTTCTGTAGTTTGATTTCCGGAAAAGCGGAAGAGTGGCTAAAGCGGGGAGTGAGTGCCTTTCCAACCGTTATTCCTGGTAAGAGTCTCAACTGGGAGGTTCAGGGGATCGGTCCCTATCAGGTCATTGTGGGACTTGCCATGGCGGCGGCGGGGAATGATCAGGTCTGGAGTCGCTGGAAAAAGCGTTTTCCAGAACTCAATCGAGAGCAATTTTCCACCAAGGAAAAGACAATGACGGCCCTTCTGGATTCCAGGACGGCGTTGATTATCAAAGGGATGACCTGGGATCTGGAGATGACCTTTCTGGATCATAGCTGGTTTACACCCAACAACGGTCTTCATGCCTCTATCGGTTGGCGGGGTGGGTGGGCTGATCCGACGCTTTCTCGGGGGATATTTTACCTGGGGGCGACACGATTTCTCGTCCAGTTTCCGGATCGTGCCGAAGAGGCAAAGAAGGTCTTGTTGTCATCCGATCCTCTATATCACTCCCTCATGGACGATGAGTTCAACGACTGGCTCGCGGTGGGGACGAGGATGGGTGTCGATTTAAAACTTCCCGGTTTTGACGTCAAAACCTGGGATGTTCCAGAATTGGGAAGAAAACAGGGGGATCTTCAGTGCTCCCTGTACGGCGGTCTTTATGCTTTTGATTACGTGTTGGAAGGTCCTGATAGGCTTCCCCAACAGTCGGTTCAGACATTTTGTTTTATCCCCACCATCGATCATTTGGAATAGGTACCGGGTACCTTTTGGCCAAAAGGTACCCGGTACCGAAATGCCGAAATGGCCAAATGGTGCCGGGTACCTACGATCTAGGCGAGCAGTTTTAGGGCCTCTTTGAGGGCCGCTTCGATAGCGGTCCCTTCCTTCAAGTGAAGTTGAGACAGGGTCTTCTCCGCCATCGGGCGGCTGTAACCCAGGTTGGTGAGGGCGGAAAAGAGGTCGTCGTAGATTTTGCGCTTGCCATCCGGTTCCATTTTCGAGGGGCGATGGGTCGCCATAAAACCGACCAGCTTGTCTTTCAAATCCACGATCATCCTCTCCGCTGTCTTGCGGCCGATGCCGGAGATCGCGGTCAGGCGAATGAGGTCTTCTTTGTAAAGGGAGGCGGCCAGTTCGTCGGGGGCGATTCCCGAAAGGATCGTTAAGGCGAGCTTTGGGCCGATGCCGGAGACGGTGATCAGTTTTTCAAACAGTTCCTTCTCGGAGGATTCCAAAAAGCCATAAAGTGAAATCTCCCCCTCCCGGACATGCGTGTGAATCAAAAGCAGAACGGTCTGGCCGAGGGGTGGAAGATGTTCATGGCAGGAGAGAGAGAGGAAGGTCTTATAGCCAACCCCTCCCACGTCAAGGATGACATGGTCTTTATCTTTGGCGACGAGGATTCCTTTAAGACGCGCGATCATAACGCCTCATATTTCTGGACTGCATATGACACAACGCGATCGCCAAGGCATCGGAGGCATCGATGGCGGCCGGTTCCGGTAATTTTAAAAGCCGCTGGACCATTTTTTGAACCTGCTGTTTGTCTGCCTGACCATAACCGGTGATCGCCTGTTTCACCTCGCGGGCGGAGTACTCCGAAAGCGGAACTCCTTCGCCTTCTACCGCCAGGAGGGCCACGCCGCGTGCCTCTCCCAGTTTGAGGGCTGACCGCACGTTTTGTGCGAAAAAAACCTCTTCGATGGCAATCTCGTCCGGCGAGAACTCCCGAATGACCTTGATCAATGTCGTGTAAATCTCAAGAAGACGGCTCGGAAAATCTTTTTTGGGGGAAGGGGCGATTACACCGCTGTCAATGTGAACAATGCCAGTTCCATTTTTGCCAATGATCCCATAACCGGTAACGAGTGAACCAGGGTCTATTCCAAGGACCTTCATTGATGGCGGAACGCCGTTAGACAGCGATCTTCTCCATTTCTTCCTTGGGGATGTCAAAATTGGCATAAACGTTCTGAACGTCGTCGTGATCCTCCAGCGCCTCCATTAATTTGATCATCTGCTCCGCCTGCGGGCCGTGGAGCTGGACGGTATTTTGAGGGACCATCGTGACCTCGGATTCGAGGGGGGACAGCCCCTTGCCGGCCAGCCCTTTTTTGACCGATTCAAAATGGGCGGGATCGGTCAGGACATCAAAGGTGTCTCCTTCATCGTTGATATCCTGGGCGCCAGCTTCAAGGGCAACATCCATGAGCTGTTCCTCGCTGACCTTGTTCTTATCGAAACGTAGGATCCCTTTTTTGGCGAAAACCCAGGAGACACAACCGGCCTCCCCAAGATTCCCCCCATTTTTGCTCAAGAGATGGCGGAGTTCAGAGATAGTCCTGTTCTTGTTGTCGGTCATCACATCGAACATAATCGCGACACCGCCGGGACCGTACCCCTCATAGGTGGACTCCTCGTAATTGACCCCTTCCAGTTCGCCGGTTCCTTTCTTGATCGCGCGGGTGATGTTATCCTGGGGCATGTTAGCGGCCTTCGCCTTTTCAAGGACTGTTCGGAGACGAGGATTGCTGTTGGGATCGCCGCCGCCTGATTTGGCCGCAACGGTTAATTCGCGGATGACTTTGGTGAAAATCTTCCCCCGCTTGGCATCTTCCGCCCCTTTTTTACGCTTGATGGTCGCCCATTTGGAATGTCCGGACATAACGGGGTAGCGCTAACACACGAATAAACCTATTTCAAGGGTTAAGGAAGGGGATCTTGGGTAACTTGTGCAGGACCCTTTGAGGTAATTTTCGGAGTCGATTCAACACCGGGGCTTGTTCTTTTATATAAGGGGCCAGTTTCCCGGTATAAGGGGTCAGTTTGGAGGGGTCCAGCGGTTGCCCCAAGAGATTAATCTGGTACCCTTTTTCAACAAAATTTCGGGGGTTATTCCAGCCGACAAATCCAACCCCGCTGACAATTACCAGCACCATCAGAAAGACAAGGGGGTAATACCAGCGGTAAGGGGTTTTGATGACCACCGTTGCCGCTGCGACATCCCCCGGTCGTTGTCGTCTCTTGGAGAGGAGGGTGCAAAGGTAGGAGACCGGGTTGATGTCAAACGGGATGAAGAAAGATCGGGTCATGGTCCCCGCAAAACCGATACGTCGTCCCGATTCTTGGGAAACCTTGATTCCCAGGAGGAGCTTGCCGGGACTCCCTTCAAAAAGGAGGTTCATCAGAATAATATAAATCAGTCCGAACAGCGGAATCAGGTTCAGAAAAAGGAGTGTGAGTCCGTTTTGTTCCGCGGGAATCAACAGGAGGATACCACCCATCAGACCACAGAAAAGAACCAGATCAAAGAGGAGGGAAAAGAAGCGCCGGAGTGTTGAGGCATAAACTCGCGTCTCATCGATCCTCTCATCCATCCTCCGCCGGACAACGGTGGTTCGGGCCAGGAAGTCGCCGAATCGTTGGCGACCCTCAGTCCCCTCCATGAAGGCGATCAGGAGGATCGGAAAAACAAGGAGATCCAGAAAGCGGATCAGGTTTCTGGCGATGATGGACCAGAGCGAAGGGGGGGTTCCCCGGATCCCCATCACCCGGATCCCGACAAGGAGTTTCCCCAGGCTTGCGGAAAAGATCCCTTCACCGATCAGGTAGTAGAGAAAGACAAAGGCAAAGCTCGTGGAAAAAAAGAGCATCGCCTGAAACCCTTGAAAATGGGGGAAGAGGGAAAGCTCCTTCTTGAAGAAAAGGGAGAGGGCCCCGGACCAGGCCCAGATGAGGTAGCCCAGGATGAGACCGTCGGTGACAAAGGCGGCAAAACGGTCGTTCAGAGTGGCCAGCTTATAGGCAAAGCTCTGCTCTTCTGTCTTGTCGTCGTGGAGCGGGGCGGCCGCCTGTTCGTCATCCATTATTTCACGATCCTCCGAGCCAGTTCCAGGTGGTCCGTAATAATACCGGTAACCCCCAGGGAAGTTAGTCTTTGTATATCATTTTCTTCATTGACGGTCCAAACAAAAATTTCAAACCCTTCACGCCGGTACTGTTGGATCTTTTCATCGGTGGCCAGTTTGATCGAGGGGTGCAGGGAATAAGGTTTCAACCATCTTCTAGCCCAGGGTTGGCGGGAGAAGAAAATTGTTTGTTCGGCAAAGAGCATCCCGATTCTAAAGCGAGGGAGTTTCTTTTTAAGATAGTAGAGAGAAACCGGATTGAAGGAAGAGAAGAGGAAGCGGTTTGGGTTCCGATTGCCAACGAGGGAGGTCACCGCATCAGCCATTCTCCGTGATTCCTGCAGTGAGGAAGCCTTCAGCTCAATGTTCAGGAGAAGCTCCTCTCCGGCGATTTCACAGAGATTGTCCAACGTCGGGATCTGGAGGTTTCCCTGGAGCCGGACTTCGCGGAGTTCACGCCAAGTCAGTTTTTCTACCTTTTCAGGACGGCCTGCCAGACGTTCCAGGGTCTTGTCATGAAACAGGAACGGAATCCCATCGGCGGAAAGACGGAGATCGGTTTCAATCCCATCGGCCCCTTTTCGCACAGCCGCTGAGATCGCCTCCAAGGTGTTTTCCGTCGCCTGTTTTGTGTCGCCGCGATGGGCGATGACAAGGGTCATATGATTGAAATGTTATAATGTCCCCATTTCGTACTGGAGGACGGATAAAAAGGTAATCGCCGCCGTTTCCGCCCGGAGGATCCGCCGGCCCAGACTGACCGGGATGAAGCCGGCTTCTTCCGCAAGGTCCATCTCTTCGTCCGAAAAACCTCCTTCGGGACCGATCAGACCGACAATTTTTTCGATTCGGAAGGGGATAATGTTTCGGAGAGAAGTCCCTGCCGCCGATTCCCTCAATATTTCTTTTAAGTGGCGTTTTGTCCTCCTCTCGGAGAGGAGGAGCCGGACGGTGGTTTTGTCAAACTGGGTTAGGAGTTCTGGCATCGGGCAGGGGCTCATGATTTCCGGAAGGGTCGCCCGTCCGGATTGTTTGGCGGCGGCCAGGATTATTTTTTGCCACCGCTCCAGTTTGGCGCCCGGGTCTTTGGGAACGGTACGGGAAGAAAAGAAGGGCAGGATTTTGCTGACCCCCAACTCGGTCGCCTTCTGAAAGATCAGTTCCATCTTGTCGCTTTTGAGGCAGGCCTGCGCGAGGGTGATTTCAAATCTTTCAGGAGGGATTGTTTCTTTTTCCAATAGCTGGATGGTGACTACCGAACCGGCACTCATGATTTCCCCCTTGTACTGATGCCCCCGCCCGTCAAAGAGGACGATGCTCTCCCCGGGACCAAGCCGGAAGACATTCCTGACGTGTCTCGCCTCGGCCCCTTTCAGGACTGCTCTGTTTTCTGTGAAATCTTTTGGGTCAACGTAGAAGGAGGGCATCGGCCTGTCATAGGTGAAGGATCGCCTCTTGTAAAGAGGGACAATTTCGTTTATACCGCTCTGAAGATGCAACTAGCCTTGGGTATCGATGTCGGAGGAACGAATACGCGAGGGGTCCTGGTCGGTCCCGATGGGAAGATTCTCCAGCGTCAGCAGATCCTTTCTGAATCCCGGATGGGTCGGGGGCGTTTTGTGGTCCGATTAAAACAGTTGATCGACGATTTGGTGTCAATGTCTGCTTCAAGCGGGTCATCTCTCAGAGGCATCGGCATCGGTTTGCCGGGAATTCTCGATTCCAAAGAGGGGATTTTATACGCCTCTCCCCATTTTGAGGATTGGAAAAACTGGAAGGTGAGGGAGGAGCTGGAGAAAATCATTGGCCGGCCGCTTCTGCTGGATAATGACGCCAACTTTGCCGCCCTGGGGGAGTCTTGGAAAGGGGCCGGCCGGGATTGGGAGAATTTTCTCATGCTGACTTTAGGAACCGGCATCGGCGGCGGTATTGTGATCGGGAAAAAATTGTGGCGTGGGGACAGGGGATTTGCCGGGGAGTTCGGCCACATTGTGGTGGAGAGCGAAGGGGTGCGTTGTTTTTGTGGCGGCCGCGGTTGTCTTGAAATGTATGCCTCGGCGACCGGTCTGAAGACCTTGATTGACCTGTCTCCGGAAGAGACCGAGAAACGGCGATTTCTGCAGATTTTCGAACGAGGGATTGAAAATATCACCGTCGAAGAGGTCCACAACCTTGCGAGGGATGGGAACATCTTTGCCGTCGGTCTCCTCAAACGGATCGGGTATTATCTGGGGATCGGTGTGGCCACCCTGGTGAACGCCTTTGGCCTGGAGAAGGTGATTCTCGGTGGGGGGATTGCCCCGGCCTGGGATTTTTTTATCGGCGATGTCAAAAAGGAGATAGCCCGGAGGACTTACAGGGAAACAGCCTCAAAAGTTCAAATAGCACCGGCCCTCTTAGGGAACGACGCCGGCATTCTCGGGGCGGCCTCGGCAGTTTTTAGTCAGTAATCAGACAAATAAGTGGGCGAGAACCAGAGGTAATAGGCGATCTGAAATTCTTTGTCTGCCGGTAGGGGGCGTGAAACAACCGATCCTTTTTCCGGGTACCGGACGTCCTGGGCCAGGGCGATGTTGACGACCGGTTTTTCGGCCTTGATCCCGAAGTGGGAGAGATCAATATATTTTCTCAACTCCTCCGGGCGGATGTCGGGGAACGGCATAAAGTTGGAGGTGAAAATGCCGTTGGAGTGGGAGGCGAGCAACGCCCCGTGTGATCCCTCGACGTGGGCGTAGATTCCGGAGACTGTTTCCAGCGTCCTCAAGAGTGTCTTGTCGGCTGAGGTGTAACCATCCTTGAGACTCACGATCAGGTTGGGGGGGTTCTCGGTCAGGGTGAAAAATCCGTCGTAGATCCGGTGGAGGGCATCCGGGTATTGGTGATTGAGGGTTATTGGGAAGAGGTCTTCATCCTTGATAAAACCGTTTTGGTCGACCTTCCCCTCGGCGGATAGTTTCTGAAGCAGGGGGGCATAGTTGAGTGGGTCCCCCGTGAACGGGTGGTAGCGGTAGCCTCTCTTTCCGTGCTCGATTTCGGCACTCCCTTCCTTTGAAAGGACCACAACCTTGTTGCCGGACCGGTAGGTGATCAGGTCCACCGCCTTGTCCTGGATCAACGATTCAGCCAGTTCCCGGTCATGGCGTCCGGCGGTGTGGAGCGTTGTGACGGTTGCGAATCCTTCCACCACTTTCACGACACTCCGGTCGTCATGAAGGGCCTCATCATAATGGAATCCTTTTTTGGCGAGGATCGCCTCCCAGTCGCGGAATTTCAGAGGAATCATATTGTTGCCGTGATCGGAGACCAGCATCAGGAGAAGGGGACGCCCGGTCCTTTCCTCGTACTTGTGTAAAATTTCCTTGAGGCGGGCGTCCAGTTTTGTCAAAAAGCCCTTTGTTTTTTCCCGGCCCAACATGTGGGCGAGGGCATCGGTGCCGCCGATATAGCCAAAAAAGATCGGGTCTTCGGAGCGGAAAAAGGCCTCTTCGAGCTGATCGATCTCTCTCAAGGTGGTGGCGAGGGGGAATATGAAAGAACCCAGTTTTTGAAGTGTGTTGTTGTCCGAATACTGCACGATTCTCTCCCAGCTCATCGCCCCGACAAGGGCGGTCAGAGCGCCGTAATTTTCCTCCTTCTTGTTGTTCTGGATGTTAAAATAACCGCGGACATAGCCGGGCAACTTCTTGTCGGTGAACATCCGGGCAAAGGAGGGGTTGGAAATGGAGGGGAAGGGGGCGATCATCCGGGCGGTCGGGTAGAGGTAGCCAAAAAGTCCCTCCCGCTGGGTCTCCTGAAAGAGGTGGTAAGGGATCCCGTCCAGCAAAAGGACAAGAAGCCTTGGTTGACGTCCCGAGCGTTCGGACGATTTCGCCGAAAAATGGTTAGAAAAGAAAAAAACGACCGTCATCAACAGTGTCAGAAAGACCGCAAACCGGACTATTGCCTTTTGGAGCATGGCTGGGGGATACCATCCGCTCCTCTTTTTTGCACCTTGTTTTTAGGGGCTTTCTTTGATAGCCGAGGAGGCTCATGTACCTTAAGCTCGCCCGGCCGGCCGTTCGTCTTTTTCATCGGCATCCCTTGATTGTTCTGACCGTCATCTTCCTCGCATTCGCCGCAGCCATCCCCTCAACCATCCGGCTTTTCGGCACAATCCAGACCGATCTTTCGGCCCTTCTTCCGGAGAGCTACCACAGTGTCCAGCTGATCAGGAAGGCTCGTGACAAGATGGAGGGGTTGGGCAGTCTCATCATCGTCCTCGAAGGAGATAAAAGGGAAGGGATTATCCAGTTTGCCTCCGATCTTTCGAAGAAACTTTCAGGGGATTCCCTCATCAAGGAGGTGGTTTCCACAAAACCGGGGTATCAGTTCTTTTCCGATCACAAACTCCTCTATGTTGATCTGGAAGACCTTGAGGAGATTCGGGACCGGATCGACCGGCGCATCCAGAGGGAAAAACTCGGTGGGTTGCTGATCAATCTGGAAGAGGGGAGATCCGGCGACAGGCTGGATTTCAAGGATATTGAAGAAGAATACCGAAAGAAATACTCCGAGGGGAAAAGAAGCCCCTATTATGAAAGTGATGATGGCCGGGTTTTTCTTATTCATGTTTACCCGACGGGGACCAGCTCCGACTTCGGTTTTGCCAAAAAGGTGACCCGGTATGTCAGCGGTGTCGTCGAGGACTTTGATATTGCTTCTTACGATCCTTCCCTGAAGGTTTATTACGCCGGGACCTTTCAGACACGGATTAATGAATACAACGCCCTGATCCAGGATCTGGCCCTGGCCGGACTGATTGCCGTTGTCGGCATTACCCTCCTCCTTTTGCTCCGGTTCCGCAATCCGGTTGTCCTTCTCTTGTTGTTGGCCCCGATGGGGATAGGACTTGTCTGGACCTTTGGACTGACCCGTCTCTTTATCGGGAATCTCAATGTGGTAACCTCCTTTCTCTTTTCGATCCTGAGCGGTTTGGGGATTGAATTTGGCATCCATCTCTTTTCCCGCTATCTGGAGGCGAAGGAGTCGGGCAAAGAGCCCCTGGCCGCCATTGAGGAAATGATTACTTCCGTGGGACGGTCCTCACTGACCAGTTCGGCAACGGCGGGTGTCCCGTTTCTTCTCCTGGGGTTTAACGATTTCAAAGGTTTTTCCGAATTCGGTCTCATCACCGGTTCCGGTATTTTCATCACACTTCTGGCCTATCTGCTGACTCTCCCGCCTCTCATTGTCATTTTGGAGAGATTCCATCTCCTTCGGGTCAGGGCGATCCACAAGGGACTTTTCCTGCACAATCGGGGGACGCGGTTTCATTACGCCCGGCCGCTGTTCTGGGGAGCCCTCATCCTTTCGATGATTTGTCTAGCGTTCATTCCCAGACTCCGGTTCGAATATGATTTCAACAAGCTGAAACCGAAGCTTCCCTTCCATGAGGAGATCCGGAAGAAGGTCCACAAGGTGGTGCCTCCGGTCAACAGTCCGGCGATGGTTATTGTTGAGAGGGATGAAGAGGCCGCACTGATCAAGGAAGCTCTTCTGACCAGGAAAAAGCTGACTTCTTCCAGTCTTATCCAGGGGGTGAAGATTGCGACAGACCTGGTTCCCAAAGACCAGGAGGCCAAGGAAAAGATTTTATCGGATATTCAGAAGATGATCGAGGAACCCCTGATTCAAAAGGGGATCAAGAAAGGGGGGAGAAAGAAGGCATTGGACGAATTCGTCCGCTCCCTGGATGTGCCGCCGGTCACCCTGGATGATGTTCCTGACGAGGCGAAACGGATCTTTTATGGCAGGAAGGAGGTCCCCGGACAGGTTATTTTCATCTTTGCCGATCCGGATGTGGAACTCTCGGATGGCCGGATCGCGATGCGTTTTCAGAGTGAGGTGGCCGAGATCCCGACGGCCGTCAAGACCTACCACGCTACGAGTGACGCCATCGTCTTTGCCGATGTCTTGAAGGTAATGCTCCGGGACTCTAAGAAGGCGATAGCGTTGGCCGTTTTCGGGGTTCTTTTCTTTGTTATTCTCGATTTCAGAAAGCCAATTCGTGTTGCCCTGGTGATGCTTCCGATTGTCGGCGGCATCTTTTGGATGTGCGGTCTGATGGGGATGATCGATTTCCGGTTCAGTTTTTACAACATGGTGGTCATCCCGTCGGTGGTTGGCACGGCCATCGACAACGGGGTTCATATGTACCATCGGTACATGGAAGAACGTTTCAGTGCCGTTGGCAAAGTCGTCCGGACGGCGGGACAGGCGGCCTTTCTCTCCTCCCTCACCAACATCATCGGGTTTCTGGGGCTTGTTTTTGCGGAGCATAATGGGCTTGCTTCTATTGGAAAAGCGGCGATGATCGGCATGGTGGCCTGCATGGTCTGTTCCTTGACCCTTTTCCCGGCCGCTTTGCAGTTGCTGGAGGACTGGCGCAAGAAAGGGACGTTGTGAGGTTGCGCAAGAAAAATCAATTGGTCCCGATACGCCTCAGGAAGGATGTTGACTGCGAGACGCCGGTTTCTCTTTTTCAGAAACTGAGATCGCCGGGGCCGTCATTTTTATTGGAGAGTGTTGAGGGGCAGGAAAAGTGGGCTCGGTACAGTTTTATCGGTTTGGAGCCTTTGGCCCTGTTCCGGAGTAAAGGCGATCGTGTACACCTTGACATCGCCGGACGGGAATCGAAAAAACGGGTCAAAGACCCACGGGTCGAGGACCCTTTCAAGGAGTTGGAGAAACTCTTTCATTCCTATTCGGTTGCCCTTGATTCATCGGAGGTGAGTCATTTGCCCCGCTTTTTTGGCGGGGCGGTTGGCTATCTTTCCTACGATATGGTCCGGTTCTTTGAAAAACTGCCTCGCCATGGCCGGGATGATCTCCAACTCCCCGATTCCATTTTCATGATCCCGCGGGTTTTGCTTATTTTTGACAATATTCGGCACACGCTGGAGATCGTCGGGTTTGCGGAGAGGGGGGAGGAGAAGAAGGTGGAGGCGCGCCTGAAGGAGATTTCGGAGAAGATTGATCAAGGGGGAAGCGGGTGGCGAGGGGAACTCCCCCGCCAATCGGGGGAGATGTCCCATAGGGACAGAGAGGGCGGTCAGGGCGCCCCTACAAAATTGAATTGGTCCCCCGCCGCTTTTCAAAAAGGGGTTCGGCGGGTCAAGGAGTATATCCTGGCGGGGGATGTGACGCAGACCGTTTTGTCGCTTCGGGAGTCACGGGATTATTCCGGGGATCCGTTTCATCTCTACCGGTCGTTACGTCGCCTGAACCCGTCTCCCTACATGTTCTTTTTCGATTTTGGTGACCTTCAACTGGTCGGGGCCTCTCCGGAGACGATGGTTCGGTTGGAGGAGGGACAGTTGACTCTTCGTCCGATCGCTGGCACACGGCCAAGGGATCCTGACCCGATCAAGGATGCCGCCCTGGAAAAAGAACTGTTGAATGATCCCAAGGAAAAGGCGGAACATATTATGCTCGTTGATCTGGGGAGGAACGATCTGGGACGGGTCGCCCGCACAAAGACGGTGACGGTGGACCAGCTGATGATTGTGGAGAGGTACTCCCATGTCCGGCACCTGGTTTCCAACGTCCGTGCCGAACTGGCCGACGGGAAAAACGCCTTTGACGTGATCCGGGCAACCTTTCCGGCCGGGACGCTCAGTGGTTCCCCCAAAATCCGGGCGATGGAGATTATTGAAGATCTGGAGCCGACCCATCGTGGACCGTACGGCGGGTGCGTCGGCTATTTTGGTTTTTCGGGCAATATGGATATGGCGATCACCATCCGGTCTGCCGTGATTCACAACGGGCGGATTCATATCCAGGCGGGGGCCGGGATTGTTGCCGATTCAGACCCGGGACGGGAGTATGAGGAATGTAGGAACAAGGCCAAAGGGGTGCTCGATGCTCTTGATGATCGATAATTACGATTCTTTTACCTACAACCTCGTCCAGTATTTTCTGGAACTGGGAGAAGAGGTGAAGGTTTACCGCAATGACGAAATCACCCTTCGGCAGATTGAGAGAAAGAAACCAGCGAAGCTGGTGATCTCACCGGGACCTTGCTCTCCCAAAGAGGCCGGGATTTCCGTGGCGGCGATCAGGAAATTTCAGGGGAAGATTCCGATCCTCGGGGTCTGTCTGGGGCATCAGTCGATGGCGGAGGCGCTGGGGGGGAAGGTGATCCGCGCCCCTCGTCTGATGCACGGGAAGACCTCGCCGATTCTGCACGACGGCAAGACCCTGTTTACCAGTTGCGAGAACCCGTTTGAGGCGACACGGTACCACTCTCTCATTGTTGAGAGAAAAACCCTGCCGGATTGTTTTGAAGTCTCTGCCTGGACCGCCGAACAAGAAATTATGGGGATCCGCCACAAAAAAATCCTGATGGAAGGGATCCAGTTTCATCCTGAATCGATCCTGACGCTGGAGGGGAAGAAAATTTTAAGGAACTTTCTCGAATTATGCCGTCGCTAGAAACAGCATTGCGGGAGATCATGTCCGGCCGGATGCCGGAGGGAGAGGTTTCCTCCTTCCTCACGACACTTCGGGACCGGGGTGAAACCGTTGAAGAAGTGACTGCGGCGGCCTCGGTGATGAGAGAATTTGCCGTCAAGAGTGGCTGGTCTCTGGAGGAGGGGGTCGATACCTGCGGCACCGGAGGGGATCAGAAGGGGACCTTCAATATTTCAACGGCCGCCGCCTTTGTGGTGGCCGGGGCTGGGGTCAAGGTGGCAAAACATGGAAACCGGAGCGTCAGCTCCCAGTGCGGGAGCGCCGATCTCTTGGAGGCGTTGGGGGTGAAGATCGATTTGCCCCCCGAGTCTGTTAAAAAATGTGTCGACGACACCGGGATCGGTTTCTTTTTTGCCCCGCGGTACCATCCGGCGATGAAAAATGTGGCGGCGGTCCGGAAAAAAATCGGCACCCGGACTATCTTTAATCTCTTGGGACCGCTTTTGAATCCGGCCGGCGTCAGGCACCAGGTGATCGGCGTTTTTGATCAAAAGTGGATCGAACCGATGGCCCGGGTGGCGGCGAGGCTTGGCTCCAGTCATGTTCTTGTGGTTCATGGGGAGGATGGGCTTGATGAAATCACGCTGACCGGCCCAACGACTGTTGCCGAATTTAAAAATGAGAGGGTGATTCACCCAAAAATTTCTACCTTTGTCGTTCAACCGGAAGATTTCGGTTTTAAACTCTGTTCTCTGGAAGATTTAAGGGGAGGGGATGCCAAAGAGAATGCTTCGACCCTGAAGGCTGTTCTAGAAGGACTTGAGGGGCCGATCCGCGACGTGGTGATCCTGAATGCCGCGGCCGCTTTAGTTGCGGTGGGTCGTGCCGAGGATTGGCATCAGGGGGTTCTATTGGCGAAACGTTCTCTGGATCATGGGACGGCCCTCAACTGTTTGCAAAAGATGGTGGAGGTTTCCAATCGTGATTCTTGATAAGATTTTAAAATACAAAAAAGAAGAACTGGAATCCCTCAAGCGTCGCCATTCCTTGAAAGACGTTGAAAAAGAGGCGGCTGACCAGAAACCGGCCCGTGATTTTATGGGGGCCTGTAGGGGCGGTTCGCGAACCGCCCGTACCCGAATCATCGCCGAAATCAAAAAGGCCTCCCCCTCGGCAGGGGTGATCCGTGAAGATTTTGATCCCCTTCGTCTGGCCTCGACTTACGAAGAAAACGGGGCGGCGGCACTCTCCGTTTTGACGGACGAGCATTTCTTTCAAGGGTCTCTCGAACATTTAAAGAAGATTCGCAAGGCGATGGGCCTTCCGCTCTTAAGAAAAGATTTTGTCTTTGACGAGTATCAAATTTTTGAGGCCCGGGCCGCAGGGGCCGATGCGGTCCTGCTCATCGTCAGGATTCTGGAAAAGGCCCAGTTGAAGGATTATCAGGCCATGGCCATGGAGTTGGGAATGGCGGCGCTGATCGAGGTGCATGATGAAAAGGAGATGGGAATTGCTCTGGATTTGAATTCTCCTTTGGTAGGGATTAACAACCGTGATTTGGACACGTTGAAGGTTGATTTGGAAACGACCGAGAAATTGATGAATTTTGTAGGGGCGGCCCCCGTGCCTGCCCCTACATTTATCTCCGAATCCGGCATCTCCTCCCGTGCCAATATTGAAAGACTGCAGAAGGTTGGCGTTCATGCCTTTCTGGTAGGGGAGATCTTGCTCAGGGAGAAAAATGTTGGGTACAAGTTAAAAGAACTCTTGGGACAGACCTCTCCCCGTCCCTCTCCTTAGCTAAGGAGAGGGTGGCCGGAGGCCGGGTGAGGTCTGAACACAACTATGATCTTCGTCAAGGTTTGCGGCATTACCAATCTCGATGACGCGCTCGATGCGGTTGAATTCGGCGCCGATGCCGTTGGGTTTAATTTTTACAAAGACAGCCCTCGTTATATCGATCCCGAGAGGGTTTTGGAAATCCTGGAAGATCTTCCCCCGGCGGTCGCCAAGGTCGGTGTTTTTGTGAATGAGAAAGAAGAGGCGGTCAAGGGGATCTCCCAGTTTCTCTCCCTCGATTTTCTCCAGTTTCACGGAGATGAGACCCCTTACTATTGTGAACAGTTTGCGACCCCTTACTGGAAGGCGTTCCGTTTGAAGGATGAGCAGACGCTGGAATTGATCGGGAAGTACAAGCCGGATGCCTTTCTGATCGATGCGTATGTTCAAAAGATGTGGGGGGGGACAGGGGTGACGGCCCATTGGGATCTGGCGGCCCGTGTAAAAGAAAAAGGACGTATCATTTTGGCGGGTGGGTTGAGGCCGGAGAATGTTGAGATGGCAATTGCCACCGTCAAACCGTATGGTATTGATGTCTGCTCCGGTGTGGAGGAGAAACCGGGCAGAAAGGATCATTACAAACTGGAAGAATTTTTAAGAAAGGCGAAAGGTGCGACTACCTGATAAGCACGGGCATTTCGGTATTTACGGCGGCCGCTATGTCGCCGAGACCTTGATGCCGGCCTTGAAGGGGTTGGAAGCGGCTTATCGCAAGATTGTTTCTTCCCGGTCCTTTAAGGAGGAGCTTCTCTATTATCAAAAACATTATGTTGGCCGGCCGACGCCGCTCTACTATGCCGAACGATTGACCCAAAAAGCAAAAGGGGCCCGCCTTTATTTAAAACGGGAGGACCTTTGTCATACCGGGGCCCATAAGATCAACAACACCTTGGGCCAGTCTCTCTTGGCGAGAAGGATGGGGAAGAAGCGGGTCATCGCGGAGACGGGGGCCGGTCAGCATGGAGTGGCGACCGCCACGATGGCGGCGTTGTTGGGCCAAGAGTGTGTCGTCTACATGGGTTCGGAAGATATCAAACGCCAGGAGCCGAATGTTTTTCGAATGAAGTTACTTGGAGCAAAAGTTATTCCGGTCCAATCCGGGTCAAAGACCTTAAAGGATGCCCTGAATGAGGCGCTTCGGGATTGGATCACGAACATCGAGACCACCTATTATTGCATCGGTTCGGTGGCGGGACCGCACCCGTACCCGATGATGGTCCGGGATTTTCAATCGGTCATCGGTCGTGAGGTCAAACAACAGGCGCTGAAGCGACCTGATTATCTTGTTGCCTCTGTCGGTGGTGGCTCCAACGCGATGGGGCTTTTTTATCCTTTCTTGCAGGACAGGCGGGTTCGGATGATCGGTGTGGAGGCGGCTGGCAGTGGTCTTTCTTCGGGCCGTCATGCGGCGACGCTGGTGGCGGGATCCGTCGGGATCCTCCATGGTTCCAAGTCGTATCTCCTTCAGGACCGGTTTGGTCAGGTGACCGAGACCCATTCCATCTCTGCCGGGCTTGATTATCCAGGGGTTGGTCCCGAACACAGCTATTTAAAGGATACCCGGAGGGTTCAGTACGTTGCCGTCACCGACAAAGAGGCCCTCGCGGCGTTTCATCTTTTGACGGAAGAGGAGGGGATCATCCCGGCACTCGAATCGGCCCATGCTATTGCCTATGCGATGAAACTGGCCCGTCGTCTTCCGAAGACCAAGACGATCGTTATCAACCTCTCCGGCCGGGGGGATAAGGATTTGGGGACGATTGTCCACCATAAAACCACTTGAAAACTAGCCCCGGTTCTGACATTAATCAAAGAGATTCTCTCCTCCCCCTTGAGGGGGGAGGATAAAGGAGAGGGTGGTCCTGTGGTCACCCTCCCCTTAGTCCCCTCCCATCAAGGGAGGGGGGAGTTTACCGGGGATTTATGAAACAGCGAAAGACACGCGAAATCCGGATCAAAAATTTAAAGATTGGCGGGAAGAACCCGATCGCCGTCCAGTCGATGGCAGCCACCAAAACAACCGATATTCCGGCGACCCTTCGTCAGGTGAAGATCCTGGAGAAGGCGGGGGCGGATCTCATACGGATTGCGATCGACAACATGCGGGATCTGGAGGCGCTCTCCGAGATCAGCAGAGAGACCGACAAACCGCTCTCGGTCGACCTTCAGGAAAATTGGAAATTGGCGGAGCCGGTTGCCCCCTATGTCCACAAGATCCGTTATAACCCGGGACACCTTCACCATATTGAGAAAGACAAAACGGTCGAACAAAAAGTCGCCTGGATTGCGGCGATTGCGGGGAAGCATGATCTCGCGATCCGGATCGGTGTGAACTGCGGTTCCGTCGCGCCGGACTTTTTGGCCAAATACCCGACAGAAGAAGAAGCGATGATTCAATCGGCTGCCTACCACTGCAAGCTTTTAGATGACTTGGGTTTTACAAACTACTGTGTCTCTCTCAAAGATTCTGACCCCAAGAAGGTGATCGATATCAATAAAAAATTTGCCGCGTTGCGGCCGGACGTGCCGTTGCATTTGGGGGTCACCGAAGCGGGCCTCCCGCCGGAAGGGGTCATCAAGACGCGTGTTGCCTTTGAACAGTTGATCAGTCAGGGGATCGGCGACACGATTCGCGTTTCTTTAACAGTCCCTTTTGATAACAAGGGGGAGGAGATCAGGGTCGGTCGGCAGATTTTGGATGATATCGAGCATGGCCGTTTTCGATCGGTCCCCGATTTTGGGGATAAAAAGCTGAATATCATTTCCTGTCCCTCTTGCTCACGTGTCGAAAACGAAAAATTTGTCGATCTGGCGATCAAGGTGAGGGAGATGACCCAGTATGCGAAGGAACACCGGCTCACGATTGCCATCATGGGGTGTCGTGTGAACGGCCCGGGGGAGACGGATGACGCCGACCTCGGCCTCTGGTGCGCCCCGACGGTGGTGAATCTCAAAAAGAAGGATGAATTAATAGGAACTTATTCTTACGAAGAGATTATTCCTCGTCTGAAGCAGGAAGTTGACCGGCTGATTGCCCAACAAAAGTAGCTCCATTTCATATTGACAGATAGTATTAAAATATAATAATATCTGTCTTTATGAAGATAGATGCCAAAATATTCTTGGCCCTGCAATCTCTCATTCCAAAACATCGCGGGATTTTTACCGTTAGTGACTTGAGCAATCTGTTGTTGGCAAAAAGGGAGGTCGAGGTCCAACAAAAACTGAAACCTTTTTTGAAAGAAAAAATTCTAAACCGTTTTTGCCGTGGGATCTATGTTACCCAAAATTTTGATTTGGACGATCTCTCCCAGCGAATTTGTCCCGACTCTGCCATCAGCTTTGGATCGGTGCTTGCAAAAGAGAGGCTCATCGGATCGATCCCGCAGAAAGCGGTCTACGCGGTGAAAATCGGCAAGACACGGATTTATAAATCTCCATTGGGGCAGGTGGTGCATTTGGGATTTGCAGGGAGCGGCTTGAAAATGTGGTTTGGATATGAAATGGGAACAAACGGCATTCGGTATGCCGATGCAGAAAAAGCATTTTTGGACACCCTTTACTTTTATCAAAAGGGGCACAAATTTTCATTTAATCTCTATTCGGATATTCAGATTGATCGCTTGAATCAAAAAAAACTGCGGCGGTATTTGGGCCGATACAAAAATCCAAAATTTAGGACATTTGTCCAAGGAGTTCTGGATGGATACCGTTAAATCTGACGAATCGTTGCGTGTCTTGATCATCAATCATCTGGGGAAACAGCTGGGAGAGCACGCCATTCTTAAAGGAGGGATGGTACTGAGGCTTCTCGATTGCCCGCGCACCACAAACGATCTCGACTATATTTTCGTTCCGTTCAAATCCAAGAAGGAGATCGTGCCGCTAGTTTTGGAAGTATTAAAGGAGCTGGAAGAGGTGACCGTGCAACATCGTTTGCATTCTACCAACGCGCAATTTGATGTCACCCTAAAAAATGAGTTCGGGACCTTTCGAACGCAACTTGAAGTCAATGTTTCGAATCATTGCGAAACAGAGCCGCTGACAACGGGGGATTTTGCACTGCAGTTCCAACAATCCCCCCAAATTATCCGTGTCATGCGGTTTGATGTGATGCTGGCTCACAAACTGGCCGCTTGGAATGAACGGCGTCTCATGCGTGATTTGTACGATGCCTATTTTATCTACAAGAATCTGAACATCACTCCCAACCTGGATCTATTACAAGGCCGTTTGCAAGATGTTCATTACGCCAAGCGGATGTCCGGAAGATCGCTCCCCAAAAAGATGAGCCTTGAAGAGTTTTGGCAATTGTTAGCCTCGGAATTAAAGACTCTGACACCCGCCGATCTCGAAAATGAACTTCGAGATTCGTTAGATACCCATCAGCTATTGGGCCTCGACAAAAAAATCACGATTGCTCTGACGCAGATGATGGATCAAGTGGCCATCTAGCAGGCACCGCCATGGGGGAGAGATCATTCCTCGTCTGAAGCAGGAGGTTGATCGCCCGATTGCCCGGAAGGCTTACTTCCTGATTGCCTCTTGACGCAGAGTTTCAAGATAGAGGTCCGCCCTCTCGGGCGAAACCCTCCGGTAGTTTGCCAACGCCTTATCCTGCCATTCCTTTATTTTAGCGGCCCGTTCTTCTAGTTCCTTTGCCGGGACCCCTCTCTTGGTTTGCATCTGAATGGCGAAGGCTTGGTCATTCTGGAGGTCCGCCGCCTGTTCATAAAGAGTGGCGTCCTCATAAATCCTGACACCCCTTTCCGGATCTTTAAGATCGTTGATGGCGGTGAGGGCGGCGGCTTCGACTTTTCCGAGGCGAAGGTAGTCGGTAATCGCCCCTTCAGGATCTCCATCAGCGGATTTGAGATCGGCTAGATTTTCCGGATTGTCCCCGGAAAACCTCCTGGCAATATCTGGTTTGCCTTCTTGAAGGGCAAAGCGGAAGAGGTCTTGTTCCGCCTCCCCCATTTCCAAGAGGGCATTGACCATCCCTTCCGTATCTTCCCCGTTATCGGCAAAGAGGTGCGAGGCAAGATCTTCCAATAGGGTTGAATTATCGAAGGAATGCCCTGTCTTTTGAAAGTAGGCCTTGGCGAGGAGGTACTGATCCTTGGGCTGAAGGACGGGAACCCCTTTTTCATTGGTTGTTTGAATGCACCTTTTCATGTACTCCGGATTTCGGGAGAGAAGGACCAAGCGGATGATTTCCTCAGTATCCCCTCGGGCCTCGGCCAGGCTGATAAAGTCCGAGAAAAAATTCTGCTGTGCATTAAGGGGGATTGGTTTCCCCTCATGATAGTCGGAGAGATTGAAATAATTGTGAGGCATAGTCTCATCTGGAGGCCAGAAGTTCATGGAACCGCCGTCCCCCTGCGGTTCAAAGAAATCGAGGCGCCCTTGGTTCAAGACCCATCCTTCCTGAGACCGTGCAAATTCTACTGCAACAGGAAAGAGGATTCTGTTACCGGTAAAGGGGAGGTAGTTCTGGCCGCCATCGACGGTTTCTCCATAAACCCCGACGGTGATCTTCCCATCGTCTCTTGTTTGGGGGAGTTGTATCTCCGAGTAAAATCGTTCGACGACGTTGGTTTCCAGGGAAAGACTCCCCCCAAATTGTTTCAAGGTGAGCTGGGTTCCCCCCGGGGTATCTGCATAAATGGAATCAAAGGTGGGGTTTTGTAGTTCTACCATAACGTTATTCCCTTCCCGCAGGCTGAATTTGAGTCTCGGCTCGATAGCGTAGTTATTTTCTCTAGCGAGGATTTCAATAGTACTTGCTTGATAATCTCTGGGCCGGATGGCACCGGGGGTCATCTCCCCAAAGGAAAAGAAGGTAGGCTTGGAGACAGTGAATATCCCGTAACTCTTGGCGATATCCTCCCCGTTGCCGGCAGGGGGCTCGCCAAAGCCGAAGCGTGAGCGGGGGGAAAAACCGAACCGGTCCGGGTCGATCAGGACAACGTCTCCATTTTCGACAAAGAGAGAATTGTCCTCTCTCTCTGCCGGTTGGATGAGAAGCCTTTGACTGGTTGTCACCACAGGGTAACCATCAGGACCGGGGATCACGCGGAAACTTTTATTGGAAACCAGGGTGAAGCTCCCCGATGAGGTCGTTAATTGAACCGTTCCCTCGGGCCTCGCCCCGTCGCGCGAAAGGGCAGCTTTTTCCACCTGGAGGGAAAATTGTTCCTCCACCAACTCACCATTTTCAAGGAGTGGTTGTTCCCCGTCACTGCGGAGTGTTCCTTGGGTGACCAGCATCGTCCCGTTATTATCCTGAAGGGTTCCTCCCTCGGTTACGCTCCAGTCGTGGGGATAGAGCCCCGGCTGGATAATCAGACCGGCCGAGGTGGTGCACGGTTTGCTGGTAACCTGATCCAGCGTCGCCCCAGCCGGAAGTAGTTCCATGGGAGGGGAGGGTTTGAGTTGGCTCAGATAACTTTGGAGCGTCCGGACCATCTCCCGCCGTTGGGGGGCGGGGAGTTCATCAAATCTTTCAAAGGTATCGCGGTTCTGGCTGACAAAAAAACCGATCCCTTTCTCTTTTTCCAGACGTCCTTCCATCTCTGCCAACTTCAACTCATCAATCTCCCCATCCGGTTCCTTCCCGAGCCCGTAGCGATCGAGCGATTCAAAGAGCCGGCGGAGTTCGGGGGAGAACTGTCTGTAAGAAATGGGGGCCATCGCTAAGTAGGTATTTTACGTCAAACGCCCTTATTTTACTACAGTGAGTCATCGAGACTCAAAGGTTGCTGGATCGGGGTGTAATCCTCTTCCAAGATGGTGACCTGTGAATTGAGGTCTCCACCATGCCCCTTGTAGGTCAACGGTTTTCCCTTGTCATCGTAGGTCCATTCTCTGGAATAGGTTACCGGTGAGGCGAGGTCTCCACTATGCCACTTGTGGGTCAACGGCCTCCCCTTGTCATCGTAGGTCCATTCTCTGGAATAGGTTACCGGTGAGGCGAGGTCTCCACAGGTTACCGGTGAGGCGAGGTCTCCACTATGTTCCTTGTAGGTCAACTTATTTCCCTTGTCATCGTAGGTCCATTCGCTGGAAGAGGTTAACGATGAGTTGAGGTCTCCACTATGTTCCTTGTAGGTCAACTTATTTCCCTTGTCATCGTAGGTCCATTCTCTGGAAGAGGTTACCGGTGAATTGAGACCTTTCTCATGTTCTTTATAGGTCAGGATTCCCCCTTTGTTGTTATAAAGGGATTCCAAGGATCCGGTGACTCTGGAGGAGAGTGCCGGAACGGGTGGCCCTTGTCTGAGGGGGATTACAATTTTACCGATAGAGGTGAGGAGCCTCCTCTCCTGATCCCATGTCGTTTCAACGACCCCATTGGCATACACGGAACGTCCGTTGAACAGACCGACTTGTTGATGAAACTCTGTCTTCTTGAGGGGGAGCCAATAGTAGACCCCATCGCAGTTAAAATCCTTGAATCCGTCGTCATTTTCCCATTTTGTGCTCCCGGGGTTTACTGTTTTATCATTATCGTTACAATCAGTCTTGTTGGCGACATAACCGGCCGGGGGGGTTCCCTCTTTTGAATCGAGAGGGGATAAGGGGTCACCAAACCCATCCCCGTCTTTATCGGCAAAGTACTGGAAGGCCTGTTGGGTCCCGTTGCCCGGTTGTTGGGTGCCGGGGGGAGGGGTTGTTTCATCCCCCTTTTTTTCTTCTTTTTTATCCTCAGGCTTTGTCTCTTCCTTACTGCCATCACACCCAGTCCAGTAAAGGAAGAAGCAGAGAAGGGGGAGGAGGAAAAAGAGGCTTCTTACCGGTTGTTTCATAGAGTGATCTCCTTGGTAATATAACTTAAAGCAAGCTTCATGCCAAAACATCCCTGTCCTGTCACAAAAACATCTTTTTAATTTTGATAGGTTACACGCGTGCCTGGCACAAATGACCCTCGTGGTGCCAGGCACCAAGAGATAAGATTTCTCAAATTGAGAAAGAGGCGTCGGAATTTTGACAACTTCTTTCGTTACGGTACCGGGTACCTTTTGGCCAAAAGGTACCCGGTACCCAAACTTCGTCTTGTTTTGTCGGAGCGGATTGGTTAGTTTGCCTGCCAATGAAAAAGGCCCTCATCCCATTTTTTACCGCCGGGGACCCCAGTCTCACAATCACCGAAAAACTGGTGTTGATGGCAGAGGAGGCCGGTGCGACTATTGTAGAGTTGGGGGTTCCATTCTCCGACCCGATGGCCGACGGTCCGGTGATCCAGGCCGCTTCCGAAAGGGCCCTCAAAAAAGGGGTCACGCTGGAAAAGGTCTTGGCGTTGGTCCGGTCGATCCGCAAGAAAAGTTCTGTTCCCCTCCTCCTGATGGGGTACTACAACCCACTCTACCACTTTGGTCTCAGAAGGTTTGCCAAAGAGGCCAGGCGTTCAGGGGTCGATGCGATTTTGGTGGTTGATCTCCCGCCGGAAGAATCGTTTGAATTAGATCGTGAGTTGAAAAAGGTTGGGATTGTTCTTGTCTATCTGCTGGCCCCGACCAGTTCTACGGAAAGAATCAAGATTGTCTGCCGGAAGGCGCGCGGCTTTATCTATTTTGTCTCAGTGACCGGTATTACCGGCGCCTCGTTGAAGGGGGAAGGGGCGATTCGCCGGCAGATCCAGAAGATCAAGAGACAAAGCCATCTGCCGGTGGTGATCGGTTTCGGTATTACCCGACCCGAACAGGCAAAGAAAATGGCTCGCCTGGCGGATGGGGTGGTGGTCGGGAGCGCGTTGGTGAACCTTGTTCATCGAACACACGGTTCGGTTGCTGCGGCCCAAAAAATGGTGGCGAATTTCCGCAGGGCTGTGTAGATTGAAACGCCGACCGAATAAATTCGGCGGCTAATAAATATAAATTCCTCTGGAATTCCGGAAGGAATTTGAAAAATTAGCCCACGAATTCATTCGTTGGGCTTGAGCAGGTACAATGTCTTACGACCCAAAGTCGATCGAGTCCAAGTGGCAGTCTTTCTGGGATAAAAACCGTTCTTTTAAGGTGACCGAAGACCGATCCAGGAAAAAATATTATTGCTTGGAGATGTTCCCGTACCCTTCGGGACGGATCCATATGGGGCATGTGCGCAACTACGCCATCGGGGATGCGGTCGCCCGATTCAAGCGGATGCAGGGGTTTAATGTCCTTCACCCGATGGGGTGGGACGCCTTCGGTCTGCCGGCGGAGAATGCGGCGATTGAGAACAAGAGTCATCCCAAACAATGGACCGATGCGAACATGACTTACATGCGGGGGCAACTGAAGAAGATGGGGCTCTCCTACGATTGGGATCGGGAGCTCGCAACCTGTCACCCCAATTATTACCGGTGGGAGCAGAAGATTTTTATCCAGATGGTGGAAAGAGGGCTCGCCTATCGAAAACAGTCGCAGGTTAACTGGTGTGACCAGTGTCAGACTGTTTTGGCCAATGAACAGGTGGAGAAAGGGGTCTGCTGGCGCTGTTCCTCCACCGTCAGGATGCGTCTCTTGGATCAGTGGTTCTTTAGGATCACCGCTTATGCCGAAGAGTTGTTGGCGGACCTTGAAAAATTAAGAGAAGGCTTGCCTGAAACAGGCTGGCCGGAACGGGTCTTGACGATGCAAAAGGAATGGATCGGGAGGAGTGAAGGGGCGATGATAAAATTTAAGGTTGAGGGAGAGGGTTTTATTGAAGTCTTTACGACACGTCCCGACACACTTTTTGGGGCGACCTTTCTTTCCTTGGCGGCGGAACACCCGTTGACACTCAAGCTCTCTCACGAGACCCCTCATGAAAAAGAGGTCCGAGAGTTTGCCGAGAAGGCTTCAAAGATCGACAGGACACAACGGATCGAAGGCTCTTATGAAAAGGAGGGGGTCTTTACCGGGGCCTACTGTATCAACCCGGCAACAGGCGAAAAGATCCCTGTCTACGCCGCCAACTTTGTCCTGATGGAATACGGGACAGGGGCGGTGATGGCAGTCCCGGCCCATGACCAGAGGGATTTTGAGTTTGCAAAAAAATACAATTTGCCGATTAAGGTGGTGATTCAGGGTGGGGGTGAGGGGATAACTGAAGCCTATGAGGGGGAAGGAACCCTCGTCGACTCCGGCCCATTCACCGGTCTGCCGAGCGAGAAGGCCAAAAAAGAAATTATCCGGCATCTGGATCAAAAAAAATTAGGGAAGGAGAAGGTCACCTATAAACTCCGTGATTGGGGAATTTCGCGACAACGGTATTGGGGGACGCCGATCCCGATGATCCATTGTGATCAATGTGGGGTTGTCCCTGTCCCAGAAAAAGATCTCCCTGTCCGTTTGCCGACCGATGTTGCGTTAACGGGGGAGGGAGGGTCCCCTCTTCTAAAGGTGAAAAAATTTATCGAGGCAAAATGCCCTCAATGCTCGAAAAAAGCGAGACGGGAAACCGATACCATGGACACCTTCGTAGAATCGTCCTGGTATTTCTTCCGGTACTGTTCCCCCCGTGACGAAAAGGCCCCTTTTAATAAGGAAGCGGTTTCTTATTGGATGCCGGTCGATCAATACATCGGTGGGATCGAACATGCCGTGCTCCACCTCCTCTATGCCCGATTTTTTACCAAGGTTTTGAGGGACCTTGGTTATCAAGAGATCCCAGAACCTTTCAAGAATCTTTTGACTCAAGGGATGGTGATCAAGGACGGCTCCAAGATGAGCAAGTCGAAGGGGAATGTGGTCGACCCGAACTACCTGATCGAACGGTACGGGGCCGATACGGCGCGCCTCTTTTCGCTCTTTGCCGCGCCACCGGAGAAGGACCTCGATTGGAATGATCAGGGGGTTGAAGGGGCGTATCGGTTTCTCAAAAGAGTTTGGAAGCTTGTCGGCGAAGATTCAAAAGGGAGTGGGAGTGAGGAAGAGGACCGGCTCCGGCATAAGACGATTAAAAAAGTCACCGACGACCTCAATCGTTTTCAGTTCAACACCGCGATCGCCGCCCTGATGGAGTTTTATAATTTTCTTTCAGCGAACCCAAAGGGGGCTTCTCAAGAATCCTTGGAGGCGATGGTCCTTCTTTTAAATCCCTTTTCGCCGCATATTGCGGAGGAACTTTGGCAGATGTTGGGGCATAAAGAATCGCTCGCCAATGCCGGTTGGCCCGGCTACGATGAAAAAAAGCTCTTAACCGATGAAGTCACAATTGTGGTTCAGGTGAATGGAAAACTCCGGGGTCAAATCGTTTGCACGCCAAACCTGTCGGAAAAACAGGTCCGGGAGCAGGTTTTGAAAGATGAAAAGATCCAAAAACATCTGCAAGGGGCCGCGGTCAAAAAAATGGTTTACGTCCCGGGGCGGCTTGTGAATCTGGTGATCTGAATGATTCTATTTTTCCTAAGCGAATCGTCCCTGCTTCTTGAAAGGGCCTTTAAGAAACGAATGGGAGAGAAGTCCGTTTCTTCAGAGACTGTTGACGCCTTTGATGGCAAGGAAACCAAGACTGACGAGATTTTCAGGGCCGGTGAGACCGTTTCGCTTTTTGCCTCCAAGCGGCTCATTGTGATCCGCCATGCCGAGGAACTCAGAAAAGAGGAGATGGAGAAACTGCTCGCCTACCTCCCGAAGGCGAACCCCGCCACGGAATTCATTTTTTTGGCCGGGAAGATCGACAAGCGTCAAGGGTTTTGGCAGTCCCTGATGAAAATTTCCCGATTTGAGGAAATCAAGCCCCCCTTCCGCCGTGAAATCCCCTCCTGGGTAATGGCGGAAGGGAAAAGATTCGGCCTGGACCTTTCCTTCGATACGGCTGTTTCTCTGGTAGGGCTTGTGGGGGAGGATCTTGGGGTTCTCTCCCTTTCCCTGGAGAGGCTCTCCCTTTCTTTTCCTGAGAAAAAGAAGATCAGCCAGGAGGAGCTTGAGGTCCTGGCCGACATCTCTTCAAAAACGGTTTTTGACTTAACCGATGCCTTGGGGCAGAAAGAGGTCGGGCGGTGTCTCAAACTCCTAAAAAAAGGGCTCGCGGCCCGTGAAAATTTTCCGCTCCTGGTCTCCATGATCTATCGACACTTCAAGATTTTGCTCAACCTTCAGGAGTTGAAGGGGAAGGAATCCGGCGAAATCGGGAAAATTTTGGGGATCCCTCCCTATTTTGTTAAAAACTATCAGGATCAGTCAGAACGGTTCTCAAAGGAGAGGTGTCGAATGGTGCTGGATCTTCTTTTTCAAACCGACCGGTTGTTCAAGACCTCATCCCTTCCGGCGGAGATCCTGGCGCAGAACTTTATCAAGGGAGTGGTACTTTGATTTTGTTACAAACTGGCGATGGTTTGCGAGAGACGGGCGACACGGCGGGAGGCGTTGCGTGAATGGATAACCCCCCTGGAGGCGGCCTTGTAAAGGACCGAGGTCACATTCCGGAGTTGTTCCAGGGCCGCTTTCTTATCCTTTTTTTGGATCGCCTGGCGGACTTTTTTAACGGACGTCTTGATGAAGGAACTCACCGCGAGATTTCGCACCGCCCGTTTGACATCTTGGCGCTGGCGTTTAATCTGGGAGAGGTGTCTCCCCTTCGGGACGTTCCGTTTTTTGGCAGTGCCTTGGGCCGCTTCAGCCATAGTGGCGGCGGAGTATAGTGAAGAAAGGTTTTATGTCAATGGAAAAGGAGGGCTGATCATGGAAAGAATGCTTAGGGTTCTTAATGATCTAGAACAGGAAGGCATTATTAAAGGCCATGCCTTAGGGGGAGCAATGGCCCTCTTATTTTACTCCGAGCCCACGTTAACTGATGATGTAGATATATTCGCCTATTTGCCAACGAAAGGACATTTTATTGATTTACCGCGTGTCTACGAAGCCCTCCAAAAAAAAGGATATACACTAAAAGGCGAACACTTTATAATTGAAGGGCTTCGCGTCCAATTTCTTCCAGCAGATGGTAAGGCCCTTTGGGAAGAAGGAGTCAAGGAGGCAACAGCAAGAGACTTCCAGGGGACTCAAATTAGGGTTATAAGCATTGAACATCTTGTAGCTATTATGCTAGATACTAATCGTCCAAAAGACAGGGCGAGAATAGGGCAGTTGTTGGAGGCGGAAGTGGAATTTGATCAAAAGAAGCTTCTCGCAATTTTGACTAAGTACAAACTTAAAGAAAGGTGGGAGAAAATAATTGGCGAGGAAGAATAAACGGATTGAGAAGATTTTTAAGGCTAAAAAAGAATGTCGTAAAGAACTAGCCCGTCTTCCGATCGAAGAGAAATTCAGGATACTTCTCCAGTTGCAGAAAATCGCCAGCTCTATTTTGCAATCTCGCGGTGTGGAGAAGAAGCCTTGGGATATGGCAAATGATGTGGTAGGTAGGGTCTTTCAAGTTCAAATTAGAGACCCGAAGGTAGTTGACTCTCAACGTATGACGCCAGTTGACATGCGGGTTCCTGACAAAGGTTGGGTCCGATATTCTCGATTGGATCAGGTTTTTCCTCAGTGGAGAGGGCTTAAATGATTAATCACGTTTGGACCGTTGTCTGCGAAAAAAGCATTATAGATAGAGAAACCAATAATATTTCATTGGATGCCCTTGAACAGTTGAACATTAAAATTCCACCTTCTCCTGAAGAAGTAAAGGGGGTGATCTATCCAGGAAAAATAGAGATAGTAAGTCTTTGGTACCGTGATCAAGGAGAAAAGGGGATAAGGGGCAAAGGTCAGTTAAAAATAGAAGCACCAAATAGCAATGTTGTTGGTACCGCCAATATAGATATTAACCTGACGGAGAGTCACCGATGCAGGACGTTGGTTCGATTAGAAGGACTTCCCATACCTAAAAGTGCCTCTGGTCTTTTCTGTTTTATGGTGTCACTGGAATCAGATAACAAGTGGATTGAAGTTGCGCGTGTACCTCTAGAAGTTGATGTAAAACTTATTGCTTCTTAGGTAGGTCTGTATCACTAATCCACTATCGGAAAATTATGTCTGAAAACCGTTTGGTGGCTAGAAGGACAGGGACGGTCGGCTTTTTCACCCTCATTTCCCGTATCTTTGGACTCCTCCGGGACATGGCCATTGCCAATGTCTTTGGGACAAAATTGGCGGCAGACGCCTTTTTTGTCGCCTTCCGGATCCCGAACCTCTTTCGGCGGCTCTTTGCGGAAGGGGCGATGACCGTTTCCTTTGTCCCGATCTTTACGGAGTCTCTCAAAAAATCCAGGGAGGAGGCTCGTGAGACGGTCAACACCCTCTTCAGTCTGGCCGTTGTTGTCCTTTCCCTTGTTTCGATCCTGGGGATCCTATTTTCACCATGGATTGTGAAGCTGATCGCCTATGGTTTTGTCAGCGATCCGGAGAAATTCAATCTGACGGTTTATCTGAACCGGATCATGTTTCCTTATTTGGTGGTTGTCTCCCTCGCGGCGGTTGGGATGGGGATTTTAAATTCCCTCAAACATTTTGCCGCTCCCGCGGCAGGACCGGTGCTGATGAATTTGGGGATTATTGCCGGGGCTCTCTTCTTTGTCCGGTGGTTCGACCCTCCCGTGGTGGGGCTTGCCATTGGCGTTCTTCTGGGGGGACTCCTGCAGGTAGCAATTCAGATTCCCGCCCTACGTCGCCATCAGTTTTTCCCCAAGTGGCACTGGAACCTCAAACACCCTTCCGTGAACAAGATGGCGCGGCTGATGCTCCCTTCGGCCTACGGGGCGGCCGCCTATCAGTTTAATGTGGTGATCATCACACTGCTCGCCTCTTTTCTTCCGTCCGGATCTGTCTCCTACCTTTGGTATGCCGACCGGGTGATGGAGTTTCCGGTCGGTGTCTTCGGGATCGCGATGGCCACAGCGATCCTCCCAACCCTTTCCGACTACGCCGCTGAAAAGCAAATGGGAAAATTGAAAGAGACCTTCAACTACGGCCTCCGCCTCATCTTTTTTATTACGATCCCGGCGACCTTTGGATTGTTTATTTTGTCACACCCGATTGTCAAAATTCTCTTTGAGCATGGTCGTTTCACCGCAGAATCGAGCCATCATACGGTGACGGCGCTCCAACTCTTTGCCCTTGGTCTTCCTTTCATTGCCGGGGTCAGAATGACCTCCAACGCCTTTTATTCCCTTCAGGATGCCCGGACTCCGGTGCGAATTGCGAACTGGGCGGTGGTGGTGAATATTATTCTTTCACTTTTATTTCTGAAACCATGGGCCCACAACGGGCTCGCCCTGGCCTTGAGCCTTTCGGCCCTTTTTAATTTTGGGATGCAACTCTACGAGTTCCGGAAAAAGGTGGGTCTGCTGGGACTAAAGAGTGTGGTCGGATCGCTCATCAAACAACTAGTGGCCTCAGTGGTGATGGCCGTTTTTCTCTGGGTTATTCTTCATTACTATCCGCCCGCATTGTCTCTCTGGAAGAGCAGTCTCTACCTCTTTTCTCTGATCATCGCCGGCATCGCCCTCTTCCTCGTTTCTTCCTGGCTCTTGAGGGCCAAGGAGTTGGGAGAGCTGATCCAGGTTTTTACCCACAAAGCCCATCCCTAAAGAGTGTTCTCAATTTAATTCTCATTTTGAGAAATTTTCTCATTTTGAGAGGGATTTTGGGTTCGACTGTCGCTTCAGCCGGAGGCTGATCCGTCCTTTGGCGGACACCATGTCCCTTTATTTTCAATAAGTTATAAGTGTACCCGGTACGGATGATCCGAAGGATCAGATTGGCACCCCCCTTGCATGATAATGGAGGTGATGAAGCGATTTCTCCTCAGATCCCCCCTCCTTATTATACTGGGCCTCGTGCCCCTTTATGGGGGGAGCGCCTTTTCACAGATGATCTCACCGGGGGCGAGGGTTAATTCTTCCTCTTCGTCGGCAACAAGAGTTGGTTCCTCCGGGATGAGGATCAATCAGGCGGCGCCACCGGTGGCAACGTCCAATTCCCGACCGTCGGTTACTGTCAGTGGTGCTACCACCGCCAGTGGGGCTACCACCTTGAAGCTCTTGGGCAACACCAACAGAACCAACACCGATAAAGTCCAGAGTTCACAGGGTGAGATAAGGATTAATACGGTGACCTCGTCAACTCCCGCAACAGGCATGACCATTCGGGATATCCCCGCGGCCAATATTGTTACCACCACGCCTCCTCCCACACCCTCGGCGATAGTGATTCCCGGCGGGGCGACGATGGCGGCACCGGGTTCTGTTTTGGTTCCTCCCACGGTCACGATTCCGGCCGGCGGGGGTGCCACAACGGTTATAATCCCCCCATCGGTGACATCAACAATCCAGAATATCCCCGCGGCAAATATTGTGACCACCGCACCTCCCGCATCCGGAGTGGCGGCCGGTGCCATCAACGTCAATGGATCAATCGTAGACCGGATTACCGAGGGTGTGGGCAACATCTTTAATACGGTGGTTGACACCGTTGCCGATTTCCTGACCTCCGGCGACAACCGGATTTCCGACATCGTGACCACAGTCAATACGGGTGGAACAACGACCACTCCTCCCCCCGCTTCAACCGGAGGGGCTATCTACGAAGGGGGAGGCAGAAATTTTCTGATCGAGACGGGCGGGACGACGATGGCCGGTGGTACAGGGGGAGGGACGACAACGACAGGGGGCGGCTCCGGGGGTGTTTCCACAACCACTCCCCCACCGGTATGTACCGGGAGCCCGGGCGACCCTCCGGCGTGCCATGCTCAAGGGGCCGATTCCCAGCCAACCTCACAACCGACCTGTGATACCGCCTATCCGGAGACCTGTGCCCCCGCCAGTCAACCGACCTCTATGCCGGTCGGTTCCTTCTGCGTTGGCGGCGCTCCGCCTGTTTTTCAGGAAACCTTGGTGACTTCGGGGCAGGGGATCGATCAAGTGGCGGTTCACGAAGGGGTTTGGGTGGATGGGATCCCTTCACAGGGTTCAATTTCGTGGTTTAGGATCAATCCGGAAGGACTGTTCCAGGCCTACCGGGGCATGACCGCCACGAGCGGGCCTGTCGGTTCCACGCAAACGGAGGCGGATATCCATCTTTTCACCCTCGGGGATTTTTTACAAAACGATCCGGAGATCGACCTTCTGACGATGACCCCGTATTATTTGTTCAGCGCCTTTTCACCGGAGTACAATTTTTCCCCGCAGAATTTTCCATCCGTGACCAGTCATCCTGCTTTTATGACCGGTTTGGAGATAGGGGACGCGGGAGAGAGTGAATATGCGGCGGCCTGGGAATCCGGGACTGTCTTAGTCGGCAGGGTGCCTCACCCTGGGGGGTCTGAACAACCAAAGACGATGACCCTTCTGTCCCAGAATAACGACAAGATTTACGATTTTGCAAAAATGTCGGTTTCAGGGGCCGGAGGGGATTTCCTCATAACCCTCACAAGGAATCTGCAAAATCAGAAGGTACAACTCATTTATGTTGGCACAGGCCCTCATTTTTTTCAGGGTGAGCCGGTTTCCCGCTTTTTGGAGATCGATACCGTTGGCACCCCTCGGCGGATGGCTGTTACGGGGAGCCGGGTTGTGGTTGTGACCAATGACAATACCACCCGGAAGAGTTATCTCTACACGGTCCCGATCAGTTATTCCCCCGCAGAGGATCGCCTTTTGAAAGGGGAGGTCAGCTCTCTGGAGATCCCCGGCGGTGTCGGTTTTGTAGCGGTGGCGGACTTGAACCGGGACGGGCGGGACGATCTGGTTTTGTACGTCGTGGATCCGACCACTTCGGCTTCGAACAGCACAGGGTCGATCCAGATCTTTTATCCGGATTCAAGCGGTGTGTTCCGATCGGATCAGGTTCTTTCCCATCCTGTTCCCGCCGGCAAGATTGTGCGGGATCTGGATGCAGGGCCGGTCGGTTCCGGGATCGGCATCGGTTATCTGACAGGTGGGGCAACGGCCGTTGCTTCCCGGTTTAGCGGCAGTGGAGGAGATTACCGGGTTGAGTCGACCGATACGGTCGCTGTGCCGCCAACCCTTGAGGTCTCTTTCCTGCAGGTTTCCTGTCCAGGTGGTTCAGCAGGCGGAACGGTGCCAGGTCCTTATGGCGAGACAACCCTCCCGCCACCCCCTCCAGCCTCTGTATTGCCACCTCCTCTGAAGGATCAGGTCATTACCCTGGAACCGATCAAAAAAAGCTGTATCCAGGGGGAAGAGGTCACCATCGCTATTCCGGTCGATAAGGTCGACAATCCTGAGCTCAAGGCGCTGGCAATCAAGAAGGATGCCGTTATCGATTCCACACTCACCCAGATGAGCGGCCCTTATCTGGGAGAGATTGACAGGACACGCGAGTGGAAACTCGAGGCGGTTCCCCAGGAGGGAAGGGTTCTGGCGGCCAAGGTTCGAAGCCAGGATTTCAAATCAGCCCTCTCCGCCTTCGGGACGATGGGAGAAGATGGGGCCCTGGTTGTCAAAACCAAGTCTTCCGAGGTGACCCCCTCCGATCCCTTTGAGGTGAAGATCACCTGTGGTCTTGTGCCGATGAATGCCAAAGAACCCACTTATGTCGCTGATCTTGTCTATACGGCCAAATTGCCGGACGGGACAAGCCTCATCCAGCCGATTCAACTGGACGCCGAATTGATGAAACTGGGGGGCGGCGGCGGCTGTAGCCTTATTCCAGAACAGTAAACAATTCACCGCTTGACAGTGTTCGCCAAAAAGGTAGGGTTTCGGCTCCTTTCCCAAATGATCATTTCTTGCTATGATATTCCTTAAAAGCTACTTTGTGGCCACAACGACTGGGGTGGATAAGATTAATATTATCCACGACGTGAAGCGTGCGATGCGAGAGTCAACGATCCTCAAGGGACTTGTAACGATCACCCCTCCGGCAGGCAAGGCCTTGTTGACGGTAACTACGGAGGAGGAATTAAAAGCGGCCGGTTTGGTACAGGCCCGTTCTCTGACACTGCCGGTGGAAAAGGGGGATCTGCTCCTGGCCCCCAGAGAGCAGATCTTTTTGATTGATTCCGACCCGTCCGGCCGGCGGAGGGAGTTTTGGGTGCAGGTCATTGGAGATGGGGCCGGGGCGGCTAAAAAAGCGGCCCCGATAAGGGGACCGCAAGGTTCGCCAAAAAGGTGACCATTATGGGAAAAAAGGAAAGATCAAAGGAGACAAAAGGTCAACTCCTGAAACTCCAGTTTGACGACAACAACCTGGCCCGAAATCTGTTTGGCGCCGAGGATAAACACCTCCGGTCTCTGGAGAACCAGCTCGGTGTCGCCATCACGGTCCGGGGGAGCGATGTCAGCATCCGCGGGCAGGAAGAAGGGGTCCAGCTCGTCGAAAAGGTTTTATCGGAACTGTATACCCTCCTCAAGAAAGGGTACCCGATCTTTGGTGCCGATATCGAACGGGCGGCCAAGATGCTGGCGGCGGATCAAAATTTAAGCCTCCAGGATTTTTTCATGGACAGCATTTTTATTCCGGCCAAACACAAGGTGATTGCCCCCAAGTCTGTTCACCAGAAGGAATATCTGGAGGCGATCCGGGCCAACGACATGGTTTTCGGCATCGGGCCGGCCGGAACCGGCAAGACTTATCTGGCGGTGGCGATGGCGGTTACGTCACTGATGAAGAAAGAGGTCAGCCGGATTATTCTGGCGCGGCCTGCTGTTGAAGCGGGAGAAAAACTGGGATTCTTGCCCGGCGATATTGCGGAAAAGGTTAATCCCTATTTAAGACCTCTCTACGATGCCCTCCATGATATGCTGGATGGTGACAAGGTCCTTCACCTCGTTGAAAAAGGGGTTATTGAGATCGCGCCGCTCGCCTTCATGCGCGGACGGACGCTCAACAATTCTTACGTCATCCTGGATGAGGCCCAAAACTGCACAACCGAACAGATGAAGATGTTCCTCACACGGCTCGGCTTTGATTCCAAGGCGGTGATCACGGGGGATGTCACGCAGATTGACCTTCCGCCGGGGCGTATCTCCGGCCTTATTGAGGCGGAACGGCTTCTGAAAGGAATTGGCGGGATCGCCTTTCAGTATTTTTCTGAAGAAGATGTTGTTCGCCACAAGCTGGTTTCGGATATTTTAAGGGCTTATGAAAAGGATCGCATAAACGGAAAAACCAAATGAGATCAAAAAAGACCAAAGAGGTTCTGAGAGGGGGGTGGCTGTTATTCCTGTTGCTGGCGATCGGTTTAAGCCTGATCATGAACGCCCACTGGAGCCGCCTGCCGGACAATGTTCAGGTCGCCTCCATTGCCGTTCACGACATCAAGGCGGACAAAGATTACGAAATTGTGGATGAAGAGGAGACCAAGGCCTTGCAAGAGAAGGCCTCAGGGGAGGTGGCGCCGGTGATCCTCTCGGTCAAACGGGGGGAATCGATTATCCGGAGCGGAGATCGGTTTCGTCCCTGGCATGCCAAGGTCATCAACGGCATCCGCAAGATCCAGTCTCGACAAGATTTCAAAATCCGCCTCGTCGGTTCTTTTTTGCTGGCTCTCTTTATCTTGACGGCCCTGTTTGTTTTTGGGGGGCTTTTTGTCAAAGGGTTCAAACCGGTTCGCAAAGACCTCGTCTTTTGCGGTCTCCTTCTGGCTATCTCGCTTCTAGTTGTCAAAAGCTCTTTTGCCGTGGCGACGGGACTGCAAACCAGTCTGCCGTTCACACTCCCGGTCACCGCTTTTTATTATGCCCTTCCGATCGCCTTTGGGGCGATGCTTGTTCGACTGGTTCTCACCACGGAAATCGCCCTCTTTTTTGCCATGGCGGCCTGTCTCTTTGCGGGGGTCGAAATGGAGAATGACTTTCTCTATTTTGTTTATTGTTTCTTTTCGTCTCTTGCCGGGATTGTTTTGATCGGGCATGCCCGAAGCCGGATGGATATCTTCAAGGCCGGCGTCTGGACCGGTCTGGTCTCAGCCTGTTTTGTTTTTGTGCTTCATCTGGTCGGACTCTCTTCCGCCATCCAGCCGTTGATCCAGTGGGATATCGTTTCTGATATGGGGGCGGCCCTGTTTGGAGGGATTGTGAGCAGTATCCTTGTTTTTGTACTGACCCCCCTCGCCGAATCGATTTTTGGTTACCTGACAGACGTCAAACTTCTTGAACTGGGGAGCTTAAACCATCCTGTCCTTCAGGAACTGATTGTTCGCGCCCCCGGTACGTATCACCACAGCCACATGGTGGGAACCCTCGCTGAGGCGGCGGCCGAGGCGATCGGGGCCAATGGACTTTTCGCACGCGTGGCCTCCTATTTTCATGACATCGGCAAGATGAAAAAATCGGAATATTTCATTGAAAACCAGCCTCCCGATGAGAACCGTCACGAAAAACTGGCCCCTTCCATGAGTGCCTTGATCATCTCCTCGCATGTGAAAGAGGGGATCGATATGGCCAGGGAATACAAACTTCCGGAGAGGATTGTGGATATTATTCCCCAGCACCAGGGGACAAAACTGATCAGCTATTTCTACAGCAGGGCCAAAGAAGCGGGCCAGGATCTGGCGAATGAAAAGGATTACCGGTACCCCGGCCCCAAACCACAGACTCGTGAGGCGGGAATCATCCTTCTGGCCGATACGGCCGAGGCCTCAACACGCTCGCTCAAGGACCGGTCGCCCGCCCGGATTGAAGAGGTGGTTCGGAACATGATTAATAAGAATTTCATCGATGGCCAACTGGACGAGTGCGAGTTGACCTTGCAGGATCTGAACCTGATCGCGCAGAGCTTCAACAGGATACTGATCGGCATCTACCACAAGAGGATTGAGTACCCGACCATCCCCGAAGAGGAGACGATCCTTCCCCCCGAACATGCCACCGATAAATATACAAAATCGAAACCGCTCGCGGAAGGTCCCGGCACGCCCGGTAAAACAGGCGGTGGGGCGACTCTTCGAAGGATTGGGCCTCGCTGACTGCGAGCTTTCAATCGTCTTTGTTTCCGATCGGGTGATTCAGAAGTATCATGCCCAGTATTTCAATGATTCTACGCCAACAGATGTGATTTCTTTTCCTTCGGGTGAGCAAAATGGATTTTTAGGGGATATCCTCATCTCCCTCGATACCGCCGCCCGTCAGGCACGGCAGAAGAAACATTCGACCTGGGATGAGGTGAAACTCCTCCTTGTTCATGGCATTCTTCATCTTCTGGGGTATGATCACCAAAAAAAGAGGGACAGACAAAAAATGTGGCAAAAACAACGGGCCCTGTTAAGATCAATCGCCAATTTATGAAAAAGTTTCTTCCGTTGTTGTTGACAAGTCTAATTACCTTTCTCGCCTTCCCGACACTCCTCTTCCGCCAACCGCTTCCCTCTCTGGGCCTTCTCGCCTGGTTCTCCCTCGTCCCGCTTTTTATTTTTTTCAAGGATAAAACCCCTCGACAAGTCTTTTGGACCAGTTTTATAGCCGGTTTCCTTTTTTACAGCGGCGCCTTTTACTGGATCTATAATGCCCTTCATTATTTCGGTCATCTCTCTCCCAGTGCCTCTCTGGGGGCCTTGGTGGTGATGATGACGGCAATGACTTTGTATCTGGCGGGAGCCCTGGCACTGGCCCGTTGGCTCTCTCTGAAGACCGGTCTCTCTTTCTATCTCCTCCTCCCCTGGACCTGGGTGGTTCAGGACTTCTGCCTCAATTATTTTCCGGTGGGAGGATTCTCTTGGGGGGCCCTGGCCTATACACAGACAAAACTTCTTCCCATGATCCAGATTGCCGATTTGGGAGGTCCGTACCTTGTTACTTTTTTGATTGTCCTCTTGAATGCCTCCATAGCCCGGGTTCTTGTTAGAGAAAAGGGGGCTTGGGTCCAATCTCTCCTGGTGTCGGTTTTGTTGATACTGACGGTCGGTTATGGGTTTTACCGGATTCTCTCCTACTCTGAAGAAGACCGTCCCCATTTTCAAGTCTCCCTTTTGCAGGGAAACATCCCTCAGGAGGAGAAGTGGCAGGAACGGCGCGCCCAGGCGATTCTGGGCATCTATCAGGAAATGATGGATCAGGTTGTGGCCAGTGACCTTGTTGTCTGGCCGGAGGCTTCTTACCCCTACCTGTTGTCTTTTCCTCTGAGAGGCTCTTCCGGGCTCGGGGCTTCCTTCAAATTTGACACGATTGTCGGCGCCGTCACGGGGCAATTCACCAAGAAGGAGACCATTAGCAATTCGGCTCTTCTGATCAAAAAAGGGGGGGAGTTTGCCGGTGCTTATCACAAACTCCATCTGGTCCCGTTTGGGGAGTATGTCCCGTATCAGACGGTTCTCTCGTTTCTCCACAAGGTCGTTCCGGTGATCGGCGAGATGAAGGCTGGCGAGGACGCTCGTTTGCTGAAGACAGAAAAGGCCCAACTGGCCCCTTTGATCTGTTATGAGGATCTCTTCCCGGAGATCGCCCGGAATTTTACAAAAAAGGGGGCGGACCTTCTGGTCAATATCACCAACGACGCCTGGTACGGAGTGACCTCGGCCCCGATCCAGCATATGGAACTCTCCCGGTTCCGGGCGATTGAAAACAGGCGATACCTGATTCGCTCCACCAACACCGGGCTCTCCGCCATCATCGATCCCCTCGGGCGGGTTGTTAAAAAAGGGAGACTTTTCCAACGGGAAATGATGGAAGGGGAGGTGGTCTTGGGGGGTCCGACGACTTTTTACACCCGCCATGGAGATTTGTTTGCCTGGGGGGCCGTCGTTGTGGTAGTTATCCTCGGCCTGATCAGTTGTTTCAAAAATAAGGAGAACAAGGGATGACTAAAGAAGAAAAAGAATCGGTCCGATCTTTTACCGAACGGACCTCCAAGCTTCGAGGTCTTCTTTGACATCGCTTCAAAGAAAAAACGTCTTGAGGAAATAGAGCAAACAGCCGCAGCGGCAGGATTCTGGAGCGACAACAAGAAAGCAGAGGCGGTTCTTAAAGAGAAAAAACTCTTGGGTGATCTTGTTTCCCGGTTCCAAAAACTGGAGAGTGAGATCGAAGAGACGACCCTGCTCCTGGAACTCGGTGCCGAAGGGGCCGATGAAGATTTGAAAGGGGAGGGGAAGACAAGGCTTGCCGGGATTGAAGCAACCCTCGCCCAATTTGAATTTGAAAGAATGCTCTCCGGAGGGCATGACCACAACAGTGCCATCCTTTCGATCAATGCTGGTGCCGGTGGGACGGAGTCCTGCGATTGGGCCGAGATGCTTCTCCGGATGTACCGGATGTGGGCCGACAAACAGGGGTACAAGAACGAGGTGGTTGACTTCACCCTTGGAGATCAGGCCGGTTTCAAATCGGCAACGGTGACGGTTTCTGGTGATTATGCCTACGGCTATTTAAGGGCGGAGATCGGCGTCCATCGTCTTGTCCGGATTTCCCCTTTTGACGCCAACAAACGGCGTCATACCTCTTTTGCCTCTGTCTTTGTTTATCCGGATATTGAAGACGAGATCCAGATTGAGGTCAAGGATTCGGATCTCCGTGTGGATACCTTCCGTTCCAGTGGGGCCGGGGGGCAGAAGGTCAACAAGACCGATTCTGCGGTTCGTCTGACCCATCTCCCAACGGGGATTGTCGTCGCCTGTCAGAATGAACGGTCCCAACACCAGAACCGGGCGCTCGCCTTAAAGATCCTCAAGGCCCGGTTGTATGAAGAGGAGATGAAGAAAAAGGACGCGGAAAAGGCCAAGATTGAATCCTCCAAAAAGGATATCGAGTGGGGTTCCCAGATCCGTTCGTACGTCCTGCACCCGTACAAGATGGTGAAAGACCATCGGACCGGCGTAGAGGTCGGGGATGCCCAACGGGTCCTGGACGGAGACCTGAATCTGTTCATCCGGCAATTTCTTCTTCATAATCAATAAATTATACGCGTGCCTGGCACCAGACCCCCCCTTTGGTGCCAGGCACGCGGGGAACCTTCGGGATTAAGGCAACTTTTTGCCCTTTCCGCCGAGAACCGCCCCACGATGCCGGGAGGGGTGACTATCAGCCGCGAGTCTCTTTTGGGCAGGCTCTATTCGGAGCTTTCCGTCCCCGGCGACCCTTCCCTGATTGCCCTTGTCGATACCTTGGTCCGTCTGACCGGTTCGGATCAGTTTGTTCAGCACCATCCGTCGGATCGGTTCGAGATCACTATGCCGGATCATTCCCACCGGCTTCTCCGCTATGAGGAACTCCTGCAAGGGCTTGTTGAAAGGTATTACGGTCACAGTCATCCCCCCGAATACCGCGAGAGACTCTACAAGACCCTTCTTTCCGCGACCAGCCTCGCCGAGTCGGCAATCGCGGGAGGGGGTGAGATCCTTTATTGTGAAGAGCCCCCTTCCTGGGAGCCGTTCGTCTTTCCCCGTGAGGCGGTGACGATTGTGTTGGTGCCGTCGCCCTCTTCGGAAGAGGGGAGCCGGCGAGCCGCAGGATCTCCTTTTTCAATCTGGGGACATCTCCCTCGCCGGGAGGAGTTGCATGGGGAGGCAGTCCTGGTGGCCGTTCACCAGCAGGGTCCTTCGACCGTGGAATTGGTCGTCAAGACGATCGCCCCTATCACACATCGGTTTGTTGATGATCCGTCAACGGAGCTCCGCCTCCCGGTTTATGCCGATTCTATAAGACTGACTCGAAGGGGAGGCGATTTTATCCTGCAAGGCTTTTCCTATCCCCGGAGGGAAGAGATTGAGATCCCTCTTTCGGGAGACTGGGTAGGGGATGATTCCCTCATCCGTAATCTCGGACGGATCCCACCCGGAAGCGACCGGTTTCAAAGACTCCTTTATTTATCGGCCGCCGCCAATGCCCTTTTTCTGGAAGGGACTGCCGATGCCCCATCCTTTGAATTTGCCCCCGGAGAGTTGTTTCTCTCAAGCCGTTTCAGGGGAAAGGTTGTCTCTCTCTTCCCGCTCCTCTCTCGCTCCGAGCCATCCCTTTTGGGGATGATAGAAATAGGGGCGACGGGGCTCCATACCTTTAGTGTCGCCGTTCCAGGGCGTCTCCGCCTTGTCCCTTCCCGGTCAGGTGATTTACCTGGGGGTGGTTCACCCAAGGGTGATTCAGGGGTTGTGGGGGAAAGCTGGGAGATTGACTATGAAGCGATCACCCCGTGGGAAGGGGTCACCTTCACCCGTTCCCTTCAACTCCATCCGTCCCACCCTGTTGTGGCGCGATGGATGAGCCGAGTGACCGGAGGGAGTTGGGGAGCGGCCTCTTATCCCATCTCGGAAGAACAACTCAAGGAACTGGTCGAGGCGCAGAGACTTTCGGCGGAGGAGATTGAAGTCCAACGACAGGCCAGGGACTGGGTTGATTCCAACTTGGCCGACAAAATAAGGGAGACCGGCTCTCTCCACAGGGCTGTTTTGGCGATTATCTATGTGGATCTCGAAGAAGGGAAAAAAGGACCGGGTGGAACAGGAGGGGGTGCCGGAGGAGGGACCGACCCTGAGGCATCGCCTCCTCCCCCCTGGATGCTTTCTGGTTTAAGAGATTCCCGACCAGGTGCCTTTCTGGTTGAGGGTGATTCACCCTTGGGTGCCCCACCCAAGGATGGTTTTGTTGGAGGAGTGACAACTTCCCCAGGGGAGTCTGGGTCATCCGGTGGGCCTCTTCTGCCATTAGTCGGTCGTCTCATCACCCCGGGTGAGGAGTTTACCGTTCCCTCCGGGCTGGTCTATCGGTTTTCTCCTGTTGATCAAGGGGCCCTCTGGTTGTTGCCGCCGGACCCCGATGGGGTCGGATTGGAAGGGTACCGGCGCGACGAGATCGCCGAAATTCTCTCATTGTTGGAGGGGGAAGAGCCGGTTGTTGCTGTTGCCGGTTGGCGAGGGACCGGCAAGTCAAGGATAGCCAGAGAGACCCTTCCTGCGGCCTTGAGGGGGAAAGGGAAAAAAGTAGCCACACTGAAGCTTTCGGATGAGGGGGTGGAGGGAGGGGAACTGGAACAGGTTTCAGCCTTGATGGCCGGGAATCCTGACATTCTGATTCTGGATGAGGCGGCGATCAGACCGGAGGAGAAGGTGTGGCACCGGTTGATCCCTCTGGCATTCCTCCTTCACCGTTATCTGGAGGGAGGGGGAAGGATTGTCCTTTTTGGGGGGGGCGACTTTCTGACGCCGGAGGAACAGGCTGTTTGGATGCGGTGGACCGGATGGACACCCCCCTTGGTCCGACTCGACCTGAAACCGTTCAACCGAAGACAGGCCCACGAGTTCCTGATCCCTCCCGATTCCAGGCTAAGCCCTGCCGATCAACAGGCCTACGTCCGGCTCGCCTCGCAGTGGGTCCCGCCGTATCCCGGACTTTTGAGGTACGTCCGGTTGGGTCCCGATATCGATCATCTGGAAGATCTCCACTTGTCACTCTTGTTCCGGTTTCATCCGCTCGATCCCTGGGAGAGGGAGGGAGTCCAAGTTCTGGCATGGCCTCATGGGTCACCCAGTTTTTCAGACCTCTCCGTGACCCCTGTCGGTTATCGTCGCGACGACTCCGAGCATCGGGTCCGGCTCCTCTTTCTGATGACCGGCCGGCTCCTTGAATTATTGCGTGAAGAGACCCGCAGGTACCCTTCCGACGATGGGATCGGTCTGACGCTCGCGGTCGCGGCGACAGAATACAATATCCTGGGGCAAATGCTTGCGGGCGCTCCAGACAAGGGTGGTTCACCCAACCTTGGTTTTGAACCGATGTCGGCCCCGGAGGCCCGGCTGGAACTCCGGGGGTATCTGAGCCCTCTCAGGGGGACCAGGGCCTCCGAGACGGTGGTGCTGGTTTTGGGAACAGAGATCCGTCTCCTCCAGAAAATTTTTAGAGAGACGGAGGAATGTTCCGAAGCTGAACAGATCGTCCAAGAGAGGATAGGGATCTTGAGGCAACGGTTACAGGAGACACTGGCATCGATTCAAAAAATTGACCAGACTGCCGAGGTTCCTGCCTCTCAAGAGGTTGCCGATCTTGATGGGACTGTGGGTCCGATGGTGAATGCGACGGCCCTTATTGTCCACCGTGACTTCTTGCGGCGACTCCGCCGGGAGCAAAAGGAGACCGCCGGGCAGTTCAATCCTCTTTTGGACGAAGCGGTTTTTTATACCGTGGGGATGATTGATCAGAATGTCACCCCGCCGTTCCTAAAAAAGGATCTGACCCCCCAAGAGCGCCGCGCTTATGTTTATTTAAACCGTCGCTATCTGGAGTACCTCGATGCCAGAATGGCCGAGGGGCCTGCCGACCCATTTGACCGATTTTTCCCGATTGCCCTTCGCGGCAAAATCAGACGTCTGGTGGATGACCTTTCGATCCTCACAGCGATCGATCAGGAGCCTCTCCCTGAGGGAGTCCTCCACCTGCCCGATTACGGGGAAAGCCTAAAACTCTTGGTCTCTCTCTTGCCGCGGCATATCGAGGCGGTTGCTCAACATAGAGAATCCCCGTGGGCCTTGGCGATTGCCCAGGATGCCGGCCTTGGCCGGGATGTCTCCTCCTACCTGATTGTGCAAAGGGATCACTTGGCCCGTGCCCGGCGCCGGCTGGCCGCTCTGAACAGGCCTCCTTCCGGTGGGGGAAAGGGGGGCGGTAGTCTACCGGGAGGCAATCCGGCGGGGGGGATCGTTCCGCCAGTGGATCCCGCTATTGTGCGAGGGATAGCTGAAGCGATGGGGCCGGAGTATTTAACAAGGGTTACCTCTTATCCCTCTCCCAATTGGGGAGAGGGTGCCCGAAGGGCGGGTGAGGGGGAGCAACATTTCCCCGGAGAGGATTCTTTCTCCGTCGCCGTTAGGTATCTTGCCGGAACCCTTCGAGATGACCCGGCGGCCGTGATGGCACTCGACCGAGCAGTCTTGATGATGAGAGAAACACCAACACCCCTCAGACCGGAAGGAATGGTTCGTTTTGAAGAGAGAAAAGCGGTGGAGGCTGGCCGTGCCAGGGGTGGAGAATTGCTCTGGCGCAGTAACGCCGCGCGTTAGAGGGTGACAAGAAAATTGAAAAAAGGCTTGCGGGAAGCCCTCCCTTTCTATACGCCTTGTCAGCAAGAGGCGTATGATGAGAAGGCAGAGGCTTCTTTCAATTGTCGGGCTTTTCTTCAGTATCCCTTTATTTTTCTCCTGTGCCTTTGATCAAGGGGATCCCTTTCAATTTGGGGCCGGTGGCGCCGCCAGTCCTGGGGGGGACGAGAGGAACATTAATAATGCCTGTCAGTCGGATGCCGATTGTGCCGGGGCCGTTTGTGATTTGATCTCCGGTCTCTGTTCTGTCTCTCTTCCCCCGGTAACACCAAAGTTTGGTTGTGGGGCGGATGCCGATTGCCCGGGGGGGCAGGTCTGTGACCTGGGAACTTTCCAGTGCCGCGCTCCAAAGACCACCTGTCCGGGGGTCTCCTGCCGGGAGGATCAATCGCTGGATACTGCGACCTGTCGTTGCATCAACACCTGCCCTGTTGATTTTAATGCAACGCTTGTCCTCAAGGGGGATTCTCCGGTGGAGGACAAATACGACATCCCGGCAGACTGTCGGCTTTACGGGCTCGACCTGAATGAGCCTTTCGACGGGCCTTACCCTCCCACCCCCCAGGAACACCGGGATCTCTATTGTTGCAACAATCCTGATCCTGACCTGAGCATGAGTTACCCTTATGGTTCCCGGGATTGCGACGAAACACCGAGCCCGGCGAAGAAGATCAATACGATCCGCTATTTTCCGGACAAGCCGATGAAACTGAAGTTTGATCTTTCGGATCCGGCCCGTTGCCGCGTTTTTCTGGAGGCGAGGGATTTTCCGACCTATAGGATCGCTAACACCGCCATGGATGCCGCTTTAAAGATTGATGCCGGACAGGGGGAGGGGGATTTTGAGGGGCTGACAGCCCAAGGGAGTTGTCGTGAGGAAGGGGGAGTTATTCATATTGAGGAGTTCGAGGGACTCCACTTCCGGATCCGTTTCTATGATCGCCTCACGGATACCAGTTTTCCGATACTTGATCCCGAAGCGCCGTTTACCGGGGGGACAATTTTCCCCCCCCAGGTGGTTCCCCCTTTTGAGGACGACCCGGGAACCCCCATTCAGGATCAGGAGGGGCTCAGCCTGACGACCGGATCGGTGACGGTCCCGCCGGGGACGCCTCCTCCGGTGAGATTCAGCGATGTCGGGCCCAAGACGACAACCGGTTCTCCTCTTCAAAATGGTCATCTGAAACTGGTTACCGGTGTCCCGCTTTCCAATGAGGCCAGTCCCCCTTTGGGTGGGAAGCTCTCTGTCGCCCTTGCCGGGGCGGCCCTCGCGGCGGATATTGAGGGAGAGGTTACTCATCCGGCGACCGATGAACCGGTAATGACTCTGGAGGGGATCAAAAATAATTGTGAGGTTCTTCCCTCCGGCCCCGATCTCGCCATTTTTGCAAAACATAGTTGGTCTGCGGGGGAGACGACAACGGCCGGGGAAGAGGGGATTTCTCTCGCCGGAAACCCCAGTCAAGGTTTTTCAGGAACGGTGACCTTCCGACAGAGTCCGTTTATCAGGCGGACTAACGAAGAGGCAGTGAATCAGGCCTATGCCAATTCTGAGGTGCGTCGCCGCTTTGAATCCGAGGAAACCATCCTCATCACCAACGAGGCGGATCATACGCCGCTGGCGCTGGACCCGACAATAACGCCGGCAGATGGCGCCTTTCAACTGGCGGGTGAGGGGACAACGCCGTCACTGGAGGTGGGGGGACTCCTGCCACTGGTCCTCTCCTTCCGGCCGGTTGAGGGGGCGCCGGGATGCACGACAGAGGGGGTCTGTCAGGCGACCCTCACGCTGGCGGCCAATCGGTTGACACTTGTCCTGCGGGCCACCGCGAGCGTCCGGAGCGGACGACTCTCCATCTCGGAGGTCCAGAAAGGGGCGTCTTATAACGATGACAGTTACGGGTCCAATCTCGGCAGAGTCCTGTCGGCACCGGCCCCCGTCAATGAAAACAGTTATTTTGGCCTCTATCCGGACGAGACGACCCTGCAGGGGACCTGCCGGAGCAAGGTCTACCGTGTTTCCAATACAGGGGTCCTCAATATCGGGTCGGTCGGTCTGCCGATAATGGAGGCGACCGGGTATTTTACGAGGGGACAGATCCGTCAGGGAGAGGTTTTTAGGACGGCACCCCCCATTTCAGGGGGCAGTTTACCGGCCCGGTCAATCACCCCTGACGGAAAAACCGATATTTTCTTTTACCTCCGGTTCTGCCCGACGACCCTTCCCAACCTGAATCCGATCAACTCCCAGTATGGGGTCAGTTCCAACGCCGGTTCATTTTCATTCAATGTTGAGGGGAAGCCGGAGAAAAAGGCGGATGCGATCCCGCAGATTTATATCAGTGACTTCGAGGCCTATTCCGGGGCCGATTGTACCGATAGCCGGAGCGGAATCCCAAAAACAGCCGACCTTGTGGCCCCTGATGGAAAATGCCTCTATGCGGTTCGTGAGGTGATCGATCCGGTCACTTCTAAAATCAGTGGAGAATTCAGCCTTCGTTCCAACAGGGTGACAAGGGATGTTTATGTTGTGAACAGGAAGGCCAAGAATGGCGCCGACCGGCTTCGTGTGAATCAGATTATCTTTGGTGGCGCGCACGACCAGTTTTCTTTCACTCCCGGAACGGCCCTCCCCTTTGATGTCAGTCACTGTCCCGATGCTGGCAATGGGGGGACTCGTTGTCCCATTGGGGCCTCTTGTGATGAGACGCCGACAACAGGGTGGTGCCGCAAGATCGGGACGATCACCTTTGGGTCCGATCCGGCCGGTCCCTTTGGGATTGTCAGCCATGATTTCAAATTGGTCACAAAGACGGTCCGGGCCTCGGGAGAGGCCGATCTCCCGGAGACTGAAATGGCCTTTAAAGGGGCGAATGGGGCACCGAGCGGTTTCAAGACATTCCATGTCGGTCGCCTTTTTGCCGGTTTTCCCAACAAACTGGCGGGCGCCGTCGGGATCGCCTCCAGCGTCACCCAGGCACAGGTTATCGGGGCACAACGCTCGGATATCCCGGGTGCTTCCCTCGAAGAGGATGTTGACCGTTTTTCAATCCTGGTGGAATTGAGGCCGGAGGCCGGGGTCATTTTGATTCCCGGTGTTTATACCCCGGTGACTGAGAGTTTCACCCCTCCCAATTACACCCGCCGGAGTTCCGAAGGGATCAGTCTCTTCAATGCGCCGGGTTCCAGCGCTGACCGCCCCAATGAATATCTTTATTCTTTTCAATGTCGTTCTGCCACCTGTCGTTATTTCTCCGCCTTTCTTGCCGATCGCGGCCTTGTCCTGAAGGGCTCGGATTCTTGTCGTCGTTCCTTTTATGGTCAGAATACGACCCCCGGAGAGGCCTGTTATAATGACGGGTCCCGCGGTTTTTATGGCCTGTATGCCGGTGATCTGAGTCCGGTGGCTGGTTTGAACCCCAAGGTCGAATCGATGGCCAACCAGTTGAGGAGTTCCCTGTCCCAGGACGATGCCAGGATAGCGGGGTTCTTTGACCCTGTAACAGGCGAACTGCTCTTCAGCAACAACATCGTTGTCCGGCTCTTCAGTCCGGAAGTCCCTCTCCTGGATGCCACGGATGCGGACGTGACGATTGAGCTCTCTCTCACCACTGGATGCGTCGATACGGAGCTTGTCCCCCTTTATACCGGTATCCCGGGCTCTTATTTCCCCTTGGCTGTGGGACAGGTGCCAGGCCGTTATGATGCCGGGGAGTCAAGCATCCTGAATCCACGGATCAACTCTCTGATCGTGAATGCCAGTGAGGGCAGCCCTGGGCTCAGTTATTATGGCCCGAACCCGCTCCCCTATTATGTGGCCGGCGCCGCAGGAGAGACGACCGCGAATCCCTCTTCCTGCCGGCCGGGGATCCTTCACGGGAGGCGGATGTGGGGGGGATCCGGCCATGAGGAGAACCTGGATCATACCGGGACACTGGATAAGGACCGGTCCAATCCCGATTCGGAGACCAACCGTTTCCGGAACCCTAATTTTGATCTTGCCGGGGTAGGGGTCATGAGGTCGAATCAGGCGACGGTACACAATCGTCCCATTTACCTTGTCATCAAGGGGTGTCTTGGCGAGAGCGAGACCGGACCCGATGGGACGCCCAGGCCGGTTTCTCCCGGTGCTGACCCCGATTGTCAGTAGGGTTTAACACAGCGCCATAAGAGTCATCGACAAATTTCATAAATATCTATATAAATCAGTAGGATGGTAACAGATTTTTTTTTAGAATATTCTTGCACCTCCCCCTAGAACAGAGTTACAATAAACCCATATTATTTATCTAAATGAAAGTAATGGGGGTATATGAATTCCATATCTCTTAGACGGCGGGTTACCGGTTGGCGAGGGGTCATTGCGCTCGGTCTCCTGGTCTCTCTCCCCTTCCTGGGTTGGTTTCTGTTTCACTCATCGCTTGCTGTCAGACAGGCCAATGCGGCGCTTCAGTCAGTTCCCTTTTATTTTATTGAAAATCAGGGGGAGGTTACTCCCACCATCCGCTATTTTGCCAGGGGAAGGGATTTTCAGATCGGTTTCGCCGACTCCGGCATCCAGTTGGCGCTCCCAGATCAGCGTCTTGCCCTCTCTCCTGTCCAGCCGGAAAAAGGGCTGAAGATCAGAGGGACAGAAAAACAAAAAGCGACTGTCAACTTCTTCAGGGGAAACGATCCGGCAAAATGGAGGAGGGATCTTCCGACCTATGCCGGGGTCGTCTATGAAAACCTCTGGTCCGGGATCGACTGGCATGTTGCCGGGAAGGGAAAAACACTGAAGTACGAATTTGTCGTGAAACCGGGAGCGGATCCCCGCCAGATCAAACTGGCCTACCAGGGGGTTGAGAGGCTTGTCCTCTCCGATGCCGGCGAGTTGGTTGTGAAACTCCGCTCGGGAGAACTCCGGGACGCCAAGCCGACCGTTTATCAGGAAAAGGGAGGGGAGAAAATCCCGGTCGAGGCCCGGTTTGCATTGATCAATGCCCGGATCTATGGTTTTGCCCTGGGTCCCTATGATCCCCAGTTGCCCCTGATCATCGATCCCTCGCTCTATTTTGCAACCTATCTGGGAGGTGACAGCTGGGACTTTCCCGATGATATGGTCATTGACGGGAGCGGCAACATCTATGTGACCGGTTATACCACCTCCACCGATTTTGCGACCGTCGGGGCCTATGACACCAGCCAGAATGGAAGTGACGATATCTTTGTCGCCAAATTGGCGTCGAACGGCCAGAGCCTCACTTGGTGCACCTACATTGGGGGGTCCTCCGGTGATGGCGGCAAGGCGATCGCCGTGGATTCCTCCGGCCGTGCCTACGTTGCCGGTTACAGCTATTCAACCGACTTCCCGACCGCTTCCGCCTATCAAGGCTCAAAAGGGGGGAGCGGGACGACCACAAGGGATGCGGTTGTGTTCAAGCTGAATGCCAGCGGGAGCAGTCTCCTTTATTCAACCTATCTGGGGGGAACCACTACCGCCCACGATAGCGCCCATGGCATTGCGGTGGACAATAATGGAATCGCCTGGGTGGCGGGGAAGGCTGCATCCACCGATTTTCCAACAACGGCAGGCGTCTATGATACGAGTTGGAATGGGGGGACAGACTTCTTTGTGGCCAAGCTGGACACCGCACAAAGCGGAAGTTCAAGTCTTTCCTGGTCAACCTATGTGGGGGGGACCAATCCCGACGAGATGGACTGGTTGAAGGGGGGGATGGCGGTTGACGGGAGCGGCAACGTCTACGTAACGGGGGAAGCGAAGGCAGGATTTCCAACGACCGTCGGTGCTTATGATACAAGCTACAATGACACGGGATCGAGCTGGGATGTCGTTGTCTTTAAACTGAACTCCAGCGGGACCAGTCTTGTCTATTCGACCTATCTCGGGGGGACGGCCATTGATGTCCCCTTTGGCCTCACCCTTGATTCAAGCAATCAGGCCTGGGTCACCGGGTACACCAGCTCCTCCGGTTTCCCGACGACGGTCGGGGCCTATGATCGAACCCGCAAGGCTTCAGCCTACTCTGCGTTTGTTGCCGCCTTGAATGCCGATGGAACCGGTCTCGTCTTCGGAACCTTCCTGGAAGGGGCCTCCGGTTATTATGATTATGGGTATGATATCGCCATCGATTCAACCGGCAGGATCCATGTCGCCGGGTCGACCGCTCCGGCAACCGGATCCTCCGCCTTCCCGACAACGGCGGACGCCTACGATCGGACAACCAATGGGAGCGACGACTGGTTTTATACGCGATTCAATGCCGCCGGTTCGTCCCTCGTCTATTCCAGTGTCTTTGGAACATCGGGTCAGGATACCTGCAAGGCGATGGCGATTGATGCCACGGGAGACATTGTCTATCTGGCCGGCTCGATGGCCTCCGGTTTTACCACCCAGAGTGCCTACCGCTCCAGCGGGACCTCCTATGAAGGGCTTGTTATCAAGATAGGGCCGAACACCGCCCCTGTTGCCAACGCCGGTTCCGACCAGAGTAATATCCCGGAAGGGGCGACCGTCACACTGAACGGGTCGGGCAGTTCCGATGCTGATGGGGACTCTCTGACCTACAGCTGGTCCTGCACCGTCAACTGCACCGGTGTTTCTCTTTCGAGTAGCACCGCCGTCAGCCCGACATTTACCGCCCCCGATGTCTCCCTCAACACCGCGATTACCTTGTCACTGACCGTCAATGACGGGATCGCCAACTCCTCCGCCGATACGGTGAACATTAATGTGAATGCCAGGCCGCTGGCCAATAACCAGACGGTGACCACCAATGAAGACACCGCCGTTTCCATTACCCTCAGCGCCTCCGACCCTAACAGCGAAACGCTGACTTATGCCGTGGTCACCTGGCCGACCCAAGGTTCTTTAAGCACCCCCTTCACAGGGAGTCCGGCCCGGATTACCACCTATACGCCGAATGCCAACTACAACGGGGCGGACAGTTTTACCTTTTGGGTGAGCGATGGTCTTCAGGAGAGCAATGTCGCCACTGTTTCTATCAGTATTGGTGCTGGCAACGACCCGCCAACGGCGAATGCCGGATCAGACCAGTTAAACGTCAGCCCGGGGACGACGGTGACCCTGAATGGGACCGGGAGTTCCGATCCGGACGGGGACAGCCTGACCTACTCCTGGACCCAGACCTCCGGCCCAACCGCCACCCTCTCCAGCACCACGGCGGCCCAGCCGACCTTTACGGCCCGGAGGGCGGGAACATTGGTCTTCAGTCTCATTGTCAACGACGGGACCATCGGCAGTAATCCGGATTCGATCACCGTCACGGTGACTAATGTGGCCCCCGTCGTCAATGCCGGGAGTGATGACAACTGTGAACCGGGATCAACCGTTCAACTTGCCGGAAGCGCCACGGATACCAATAATGATACACTGACCTACGGCTGGGCGCTTGTCTCGGGACCGGGCGTCACATTTTCCAATATGGCGATTGCCAATCCCACGGTCACGGTCCCGATGTACTATCCCCTCGGAACGATGATTACCCTGAGACTGACCGTCTCGGACGGTGTTGGTGGTTCCAGCTCCGACCTGGTGGTCTTGACCTACGGGGCCAAAGCCCCTACCGGGAGCCTGGGGGGCTCTTTTACGAGTGATGGTGTCTTCAACTTCGGGAGTAATTCCTTTACCGCTTACAGCAGTGATACCATGTCCTACAGCTGGAACGTTGTCAGTTGCACCGATCCCAATGCCACATTTGACAGCTCCAGCACGGACAAACCGAGCCTGACAGCGATCAAGGTGGGGACCTGTCAGGTGCGTGTCTGTGTCACGGACGGTTCGAGCCAGCAAAACTGTTTCACCCATACGGTGACAACCCCCAACTATGTTCCCAAGATCACAAAAATTAAGGGGGAGATCCGGAGTGAATTGCGGCCTGGCGAGGTGATTGATATTGACACCCTTGGCATCTCCTCGGTTTCCGACTCCAATCAGGACACCATCACCACCACCTGGGCCGTGAATTCCGGCCCGGCCACTCTGCAGGTCAGCAACGGAAAGATTGACTGTCGCAACTATCCATGTCCTCGGGGGACCTATACCTTCCAGCAAGTCTCTGTTGATCCGAACGGTGGGACCGCCCATGAGACCGTCAATTTCATCTTTCCCAACAATGCCCCGGCCAAGCCGACACTGAAGGAGAGCCACTTCAAAGGGGCGGATGTCGTCCTGCAGGGGGACAGCGTCAAATTCCGAAATTTCTCAAAGGATGTGAGCCTCCGTGATGTCGTCTTTGGCGATGATGACGGGGACAACCTGGCCTACACCTGGACCCTCAACAAACCGGTCGGTCTCAAGAAGAGTGATGGGGCGTTTGGTTTTGTGAGGGCCGGTTCCGGCCTGTTGGACCTGAAGGCGAGGCTCCCCGGAACGTATACCCTGACGGTAGAGGTGAGCGATGGTTACGGCGGGGTGACCTCCAAGAATATCACCGTCGTCATCCCTCTTCCTGAGGTGGACGACCTGCCGATTGAGGTGAAATCCCGGACTCCGGTCGGTTCCACGGAAGAGGTGGAGGGAACCGTTGACTCCCCCGTCTTCCCGATCGTCTCCGTGAATGGGGTTGAGGCGGAGGTGACCCTGGTGGCCGAGGGGACAAGCACTTTGAGCGCCATGACCCTGGAAACCGGTGACTTCAAGGGACAAACCACATCCGGCACGGATGAGACCTACGATAGCTATAGCTTTAAGGCCTCCGGTGTCCCTTCTTCCAGCGAGCTGGATATTGAGGTGGCGACCGATGTTGACGGGGAGGTTGTCGCGTTGGTCAGCAAACAGTTTACAGACAGCTCCTCAACCGGCACCGGTTCTTCTGATGGTGGGGGGGGAGATTCAGATTCTCCCTCTTCCGGGGGTTGCGGACTTAGCCAGTCGTCATCGCCCACTGCCCAATCGGGCCCTTCTTCAACGAAGCCAGCCGCTACCGGCGGGGGTTATTCCGGAGGGACCCTCTCGGCGATGACGGCGGAGGAAACAACAACCTCTCCTTCGGGTGATATCTCCCTGGATGAATCATCCGTGAAGAAATCGGATCAAAAAGAGAGTTTTTCGAGAGGAAGGACGCCATCCATTGTGGCGGTGAAGGAGGGGGAGACAGCCTCTACCAAGGGTGATTCACCCAATGGGGTATCACCCAAGGGTTCTTTCAAGCAACCGTCGGCCCCTTTTAGTGAGGGTTTTTCGGGGGGAACCACAACGGTGGCTATGGCGGCAAAGGGGTCAAAAACACCGTCGGCCGTAACCCTGTCAGCGACGACCGATTCAGAAAGATCCCTGAAACCGGCAGTTCTTCTCCTCCTGGCCCTCGGGCTGCTGGTCCTTGGACTGTTTTCCCTTTCAGTCCGTAGAGATTAACTCCCCCTTTTCCCTTGACTAAAGAACTTCCCTGCCGATAGACTCGCCCCGCTTTTTTATCAATTTCTTCAGTAATTCTCGGCCAATGGACGAAACCAATAAGCTCATTCAGGAACGTCTGAAAAAACTGGAGGCGCTTCGGGCCGCAGGGATCAATCCGTACCCGAACAACCTTTGTCCCACCCATACTCTTGGGCAGATTCGGCAGAAGTATGACCTCCTTTCCAAAGAGGATCTGGAGAAGGTTGCCGACAGATTTTCCGTGGCGGGGCGGGTGATGATGGTTCGCTCGTTCGGCAAGGCCTCGTTTGCGGTCCTTCAGGACCGGAGCGGTTTACTGCAACTCTTTTTCCAGAAGAACAGCCTGACGGAAAAGGAGTTTCAACTCTTTCAAACGATTGACCGCGGCGATTTTCTGTTTGTAACAGGGCCTCTGTTTCGGACCAAGACGGGGGAACTGACGCTTCATGCCGAAACCTTCCGGCTGGCGGCCAAATCGCTCCAGCCATTGCCGGAGAAGTGGCACGGGCTCTCAGATGTTGAGATTCGTTATCGCCAGCGGTATGTCGATCTGATCGTCAATGAAGAAGTCCGCGAGGTTTTTAAAAAGCGGTCGCAGATCATCCAATTTTTGAGGGAGTTTTTGGTGGCGCGGGAATTTTTGGAGGTGGAGACGCCGATGATGCACCCGATTGCCGGGGGGGCCACTGCAAAACCGTTTATCACCCACCACAACACGCTTGACAGGGATCTCTATCTGCGGATCGCCCCGGAACTGTACCTTAAAAAACTGGTCGTCGGCGGTTTTGAAAGGGTCTTTGAAATCGGCCGGAATTTCCGGAACGAAGGGATCAGCACCCAGCATAATCCGGAATTCACGATGGTGGAGTTCTACCAGGCGTATGCGACTTACGAAGACCTGATGACACTGACCGAAGAGCTCCTTCAATTTTTGGCAAAAAAACTGGGCAAGACAGAATTGATCTATCAGGGGACGACGATCAGCCTGAAGAGTCCTTTCAAGCGGATTACCTACGCCGAGATGGTAAAGATTGGGGAAGACAAGCTGGTGCAGCCAACCTTTGTCACCGATTTCCCGGTTGAAGAGTCACCGCTTGCGAGAAAAAATGATAAAAACCCGGGTGTGGTAGATCGTTTTGAGTTGTATATTACCGGACGGGAGATTGCCAACGCCTTTTCCGAACTGAATGACCCTCTGGACCAACGGGAGCGCTTCGAGGCCCAGATGGAGAAAAGGAAAAAGGGGGATCTGGAGGCGATGGCTTTTGATGACGACTTTATCCGTGCCCTGGAAGTCGGGCTCCCCCCAACGGCGGGGGAGGGGATCGGGATCGACCGGCTCGTGATGCTCTTGACCGATCAACCCTCGATTCGCGACGTCATCCTTTTTCCCCTTTTGAGGCCGGATCCATGATCCTTTCCTGGATCGCCCGACGGACCTTGGGGGGAGCCCGACGACCGTTGTTCATCAGTCTCCTTTCCGGAATTGGTGTGGCGGGCACCGGGCTCGGCGTTTTTTCCCTGATCGTTGTCCTTTCCGTCATGAACGGTTTTGAGAAAGATTTTAGGTCGAGGATTGTCGGTTTCAACGGGGCGTTGACGATTTCAACGCCTGATCCCCTCACCCTGACCCTCTCCCACAAAGGGGAGAGGGGCCAGAGAGCCTATCCGATTGTGGAGGCGGAGGGGATTTTACAATCCGAGGCGAGGGAAACAATGGGGGTCAAGATTCGAGGGATTGAGCAAAAGGATTTCCGGATCGACCGGTATTTTAAGGTGAACTACGCCCTTGGTTCGGAGATCAAGGACCTCTTTGACCGGAACGAGCCAGGAATTATTATCGGTCAGGAGCTGGCGCTCGCCCTGAATGTCCATCCCGATTTTGAGGATCGCGTACTCCTGATTTCACCCCTCGGGGATGTCGGCCCTTCGGGGGATTTTATACCGCGTCTCCGTCAGTTCCGGGTGATCGGGATCTTCAAGTCCGGCTTCTACGAGTACGACACCAAGTTCGCGATTGTGGCCTACCCCCAGGTCTTATCCCTCTTTCCCCACTCTTCAGAAAAGAAGATTGTCACCGACGGGATCGACTTTCAGACTGCGGTAGTGATGAAGGCAAAGCTGGAAAAGGAAAACCCTTCCCTGGCCGGCAAGGTGACCACTTGGCAGGAGCAAAACAAAAAACTGTTCGGGGCCCTCCGGATGGAGCGGATCGGCATGTTTCTGCTCCTTTCCATGATTGTGCTGATCTCCTCGGTGACGATCTTCGGGATGCTCTCTCTTATTATTCTGGATAAGGTCAGGGAGATGGCCCTTTTGCGGGCGATCGGTCTGGAGAGAGGGTCGATTCGGCGGATCTTTCTCTGGCAGGGGATCGGTATCGGACTGAAAGGGACCGCCTGCGGCGGTTTGTTGGGGGTTCTCGTTGTTCTCCTGCTCTATTTCATCAAGATCCCCCTCCCTTCTTCCTATTATCTTGATTTTCTGCCGGTCTCCCCCAGTTTTTCGCAAATCGGTCTGGTTCTGCTGACGGCGCCCCTGTTGGCGGTGGTGACCGCCTTTTACCCGGCCGGACAGGCCTCTAAAATGGAGATCGCCCCACTGTTAAGGTATGAATAGAAACTATTTGGACATGGTGAGTTTATCGAACCATGAATAATCTTGTCTTTACTTATCTCCGCAAAAAACGGGGTCGGCCGCTCATCCGTGTCGCCTCGGTCCTGACGGTAGGTGGGATCACCCTGGCGGTGATTTCCCTCTTAACCGGGCTTTCCGTTTTTAGCGGTTTCAAAAAGGAATACCTCAAGGCGGTGCTCAACTTTAATGCCCCTCTTGTTGTGATGAAGGTGGGGGAGATGGAACAGGTTTCTGGAGAAAAAACAAAATTAGAAAATTACCTCGAGTCCAAAAATGAAAAAGGGGTGGTGACGCCGTTTCTCTACCGGGAAGGGCTTCTTGTCCTCAAAGGAAAGGTTAAGGGGGTGGTGATCAAGGGTGTCGATCTCGACAAGATCGAACAGGTCTCCGGCACAAAGATCCGTTATTTTAGTGAGAAAAAGGAAGGATTAATTCTGGGGGAGGTGCTTGCCCGTTCCCTGGGAGTGGCCGCTTCGCCGGAGAAACTCCATCTTTTTTTACCGGAAGAGGGGGAGGAAAAAATCGCTTCGCGCCATTTTCTCCGTTTCCCGGTAGCCGGCGTTTTTGAATCCGGGATGTACGACTACGACGCCGGTTTTGCCTTTCTCCCCCTGGCGGAGATCCAGAAGATCCTCAAAATCAGGGATCGGGTGACCGGTTTTGAAATCTGGCCTGCTCCAGGCGAGCCTGCTTCAGGCGAGCCCGATCATCCGGAAAAGGTACTTTCGTGGGGAGAAACCATGAGAAAGGACCTCGGTTATCCTTATTCGGTAATGACCTGGTATGATCTCAATAAAAATATTTTTGAGGCGCTCCGTCTGCAAAAATTGATTTTCACGATCCTCTTGGGTTTTCTGGTCCTCGTCGCCTCCTTTAACCTCACCGGGATCCTCGTGATGAAGATGCTGGAGAGGCGACAGGATATAGCGATCTTTCGGGCCTTTGGGGCAGGTCCAAAAAAATTAAGGCGGCTCTTTTTTGCAGAGGGGTTTTTCTGGGGCGGCACCGGCCTCCTCCTGGGGACGATTCTGGCCTTTGGTTTTTCCCGACTCCTGGCGCAAAGGGAATGGATTCCGCTCTCCCCGGAGGTCTATTTCATCTCTTCAGTCCCCTCGGCCTGGTCCTGGGGCGAGGCGCTTGTGGTCTTTGGTGTTGGATTTTTGTTTCTTTTTGGTGCGGTTTGGTTTTCACTGTCGCGGCTTTCCCGTTTGAATCTGGTACGGGCGTTAACAGAGGCTTAAAAATGTCGCCGCTTATCGAAGTTCATAACCTTACCAAGAGTTATTTTTTGGAGAGCCAGGAACTCTCCGTCCTCAAAGGGGTCAATCTGACCCTCTTTGCCGGGGAATGTCTTTTTATCCTTGGGGCCTCAGGGAGTGGTAAAAGCACACTCCTCCACCTTTTGGGGTCGCTGGATGTCCCGTCTTCGGGGACTATTCTTTATGAAGGGGAGGGGTTGTTTCAAAGAGGGGAAGAGGCGCTGGCCCGGTTTCGTAATCAAAAAATCGGGTTTGTCTTTCAGTTTCATTACCTTTTGGGGGATTTTACGGCGCTTGAAAATGTGATGATGCCGCTTTTGATCCGTGGCGAAAAAAGGAATCAGGCCAGCCTTAAGGCTTCCCAGGTATTGGATCAGTTGGGGTTGGGGGGGCGAAAGGGGCACCGGCCATCCGAGCTCTCCGGTGGGGAACAACAAAGGGTGGCCGTTGCCAGGGCCCTGGTGACTGAACCCTGTTTGTTGCTGGCGGACGAGCCGACAGGGAATCTCGATACGGAAACCGGTCTGAAGCTGATCGATCTCTTGCTGGAGGCCCACCTTCAGAAAAAGGTCACGCTGGTTATCGTGACCCATAATGAAGATTTGATCCAACGGGCCAAAGGGAGGACCACCGTTCGTTCTCTTCGGTTGAAGGACGGGACACTGCAAGCATGTTGAAACGGGTCTTCCTTGCCGTCTGCCTTTTGCTCCTCTGGTCCCCGTCCGTCCTGGCGATTTCCTTCGGGCGAATCGCCCTTGTCCGCACAATCAAGGTGGAGGGAAACAAGAAGGCCGAAGAGTCGGCCATCCGCGCCACCATGGAGACAAAGGAAGGGATGACCTTCTCGGAGGAGAGGGTCCGTCGGGATATTGAGTATCTTTACAAACTGGGGCTCTTCCGCGGAATCGAGGTGGTGAGGGAGATGACCGAGAAGGGGCTGGTTCTGACCTACCGCCTGGAGGAGAAGGGAGAGATCACAAAGATTCTCTTCAAGGGAAACAAGAAAATCAAGGAGGAGAAGCTTCGTGAAGATCTTGAGATCAAACCGTATGAAGTCCTGAACCCCGCAAAAGTCGCCTCCTCCATCCAGAAGATGATCCGTCGGTATGCGCAGGATGGCTACCATCTCGTCACCATCACCACGGAATTGAAAAAGGATGGGGAAGGGCCGGGCCAGGAGCTGTTTTTCCATGTGCGGGAGGGGCCGGGAATCCGGATCAAACGGATCAACTTCATCGGGAACAAACATTTCAATGACAAGAAGCTGAAAAAAGTCATCCACTCGAAGGAAAAGGGGTATTTTTCATGGCTCTCCAGCTCCGGGAAATATCAGGAAGAGTTTTTGGAGAGAGATGCCGCTCTCCTCGTTTACCACTACCTGAACAATGGTTACCTCAAGGTCAAGGTGGAGAAACCGAGGGTTTCTCTCTCCCGCGACCGACAGTGGCTTTTTCTCACCTTCGCCGTGACGGAGGGGGAAAGGTACAAGATCCGTTCGATTGATATGGAAGGAGAGATCCTGACGACCAAACAGGAGCTGATCAAAAAGATGGTGACCAAACCAGGGCAGTATTATTCACGGAAGAATGTGGAAGAGGATATCCAGATGCTCTCCACCCTCTATGGGGACCATGCCTATGCCTTTGCCAGCTTCAACCCGATCACACTCCCCGATGATGCCACCCGGACCGCCTCCATCACCTACAAGGTGGAGAAGGGGAGCCGGATTCAGATCGAAAGGATCAATATTTCAGGCAATGCGATCACGCGGGACAAGATCATCCGCCGGGAACTCAAGGTGAAGGAAAACAGCCTGTACAGTGAGACCGCCCTGAAAGAGTCGCGGCAAAGGCTGGAGGCGCTGGGGTATTTTGAGGAGGTCAACTTTGCGACACCGCGCGGGAGTGCAGATGACAAAATTGTCCTGAACATTACCGTCAAGGAAAAGCCGACCGGCACCTTCAGCATCGGCGCCGGGTTTTCATCGGTGGAAAATTTTATTTTCAACGCCTCCATCAGCAAGGCCAACTTTTTCGGCTATGGGGTGACGGGGCAGTTTTCGACGGAGCTTTCTTCACGACGCCAACTCTTTATCCTCTCTTTTGAGGATCCGTATTTTCTGGACAGTGAGTGGATTCTGGGACTCTCCGGTTACCGGACGGTCAACCGTTTCACCGATTTTAGCCGCGATTCCTTCGGTGGTTCTCTCAGTTTGGGGCGCCACATCTTTGAATATTCCTCTCTTCGCCTGACCTATGAGGCGGAAAAGGTCAATGCCAGCGATTTTTCCACGGTTGTTCCCTATCCCTTTGGGGAGACCCTGGGAGGGTTGACGTCCTCTCTCGGGTTTACCTTTATCCGGGACACGCGGAACAACCGGCTCTTCCCCTCTAAGGGGACCTACAACCAGTTCACCAGCGAATTTTCCGGCGAAAAACTGGGAGGGGATAACGATTTCTACCGCCTGACGGCGAACAGCCGGTTTTACCATCCGCTCTTCTGGAAGGTTATTTTCAAGACGAATGCCCTGTTGGGTTATATCCGGAGCCTCAACAACCTGCCGGTTCCGCTGTTTGAACGGTACTTTCAGGGGGGTGTTAATTCCCTCCGCGGCTTCTTTCCGCGTTCGATCGGTCCCAAGGTCCAGGTGCCGACCGCTCCCCAGGGGGGGGATGCCGAATTTGTCATTGGCGGCAACAAGATGGTCCAATTCAACTTTGAGATCGAGGCCCCGCTTTATGACCCGGCCGGTTTCAAAATCGTCAGTTTCTTTGATGCCGGTAACGCCTTTTCGGAGGAGGAACAGTATTCGCTGACAAATCTCCGGTCCGATTACGGTTTTGGACTCCGGTGGAACTCCCCCTTTGGCCCGATGCGATTCGAGTGGGGGATCCCGATCGATGCCCGCCGCGGGGAGGATGATGTCGTATTTAATTTTACCATCGGATCATTTTTTTAGCCGCATTTTTCCCCTTGTTTTCCAAGGTTATTTTTGGTTACCTGTCCCCCTACAAAAGGGAGGGGTAAGACTATGCGTAAGCGAGCGGTAATGGGGGTTGTTTGTTTCTTGGCCAGCTTCGCACCCGTTGTCGGGGCGGCGGAGAGTAGTGGCATTAAGATAGGGCTTGTTAATTTTCAGAAATGTCTCAATTCGGTCGAGCAGGGTAAAAAGGCGAAGGAGGCCCTGAAGGCGGAGTTTGATACCAAACAGAAGAAGCTCGATCTTCAGCAGAATGAGCTGAAGAGGATCCGTGACGATGTCGAAAAACAGAAACTGGTGATGTCCGAAGAAGCCCTGAGAAGCAAGGAGAATGATTACAAGACCAAGGTGATGGAGATCCAGAAAAATCTGGGCGATTTTCGCCAGGACCTGATGACCAAGGAAGGAAAAATGACGAGTCTGATTCTGGAAAATCTTCGTAAACTGGTTGCCGAGGTTGGCCAGAAGGAAAATTACACCCTCATCGTCGAGGGATCCCAGGATGCCGTTATCTACACCGCCAGCAAGGACGATCTTACCGACAAGATCATCTCCCTCTATAACCAGCGCTACAAGGGGAACCTGAACATCAATTAAAATGGGCTTCAATGCTGAACTCCTTTCCGTCCTTGCCTGTCCTCAATGCAAGGGGGAGTTGCAATTGATCCGTGATGAGACGCTGGGTTGTGAGGGGTGTCAGCTCCTCTTCCCGATCAAGGAGGGAATGCCTGTTTTCCTTTCCGAAGAGACATTGTCCTGGGAGGAACAGGTTTCTTCCCCCTCGATCAGAGAGCCTTCTCTCAACTATGCACCGATTCCGGGCGGCCAGAAGGTCGCCGTTTTTACCGTTGTAGAGGGGAAAAACAGCGGCAAGGTGGTGAGACTTGAGAAGTCAACCTGCAAGGCGATCGGTCGTTCCCTGGACGACAAGGAAAAGACCCAGGTCTTTAGCGTGGAATCAGCCGCTTCTCTCGACGATTTTTCCAAGAAACTGGTGATGAATTACATCGGCCGGCAATTTGAAAAAAAGGAAAGGGGATCGGGGGATCTCGGTTCCTTCAGGAGGCTTGCCGACTGGCCGCTGGATGATGTTTCTGTCTCCCGCCTTCATGCGATGATCTTTTTCGGGGATTCCGGCGTCGGAATTCTGGATCTGGTCAGCAAAAATGGGACCTATGTGAATGGTGTGGAGGTGGAGTCACGGCTCCTGAAGGAGAGTGACCTGATCGCGATTGGCGGAACCAAGATCCGTTTTCAAATGGGATAATTACGTATGCGATCCATGACAGGGTTCGGGTTGAAGAAAGATTCTTTTCGGGGGGCTGTTTTTTCTGTAGAGGCCAAGTCGGTTAATCACCGTTACGCTGAGGTGAATGTCCGGATGCCTTCCCAATATCTTTTTCTGGAAAGGGAGATCCTTTCAAAGGCCAGAAGGCGGTTTGCACGCGGGAGGATCGATGTGACGATCCGCGAAGACTCTGCAACGACCGATCTCCCCTTTGAGGGGAACGAGGCACAAAAAGTGGCTTCCCTCCTCAAAAAAATGAAAAAGGATCTCAGGCTGGAAGGGGGAGTCACTTTGGATCATCTGATCGCCTGCAGGGACCTCTTTTCCAGGAAAAGAAATTCCTGCGAACAGATCGCCCCTTTCCTCCTCAAGACCGTTGAGGGAAGCCTGGCCGAATTGGAAAAAATGCGTTTTCGGGAGGGGGCTACTCTGGGGCGATGGTTAAAGAAGAGCCTCTCCGTCCTTGTCCGACTGGTGGTGCGGATTGAAAAAGAATCCCACACGGCGGCGGAGGTTTATAAGAAAAGGCTTAGGGAAAAACTGGGGGAATTGACAGGGGCGATTTCCGTGAGTGAAGAACGAATTGTGACAGAAGCGGCCATTTTTGCTGATCGGGTCGATATTACCGAGGAGATCACCCGCTTGAAGAGTCATCTGGCCCAGTTTGGCCAGTTTCTTTCTTCCCGGGAACCGGTCGGCCGCAAGCTGGATTTTTTGAGTCAGGAGATGGTTCGTGAGATCAATACCGTCGGGTCGAAGTCCCAGAACGCCAAGTTGACCCAAGGGGTGATCCTCTTCAAGAGTGAACTGGAAAAGATCAGGGAACAGATACAGAATATAGAATAAATGCTGTTCGTTATCTCAGCCCCATCGGGCACAGGCAAGACCACCCTCATCAAAAAGCTCCTTCAGGAATGTCCCAGGATCCGCCTCTCTGTTTCTTACACCACCCGCCCCCCGAGACGGGGTGAAAAAGAGGGGGTTGACTATTTTTTCATAACACCGGCAGAATTTGAGAGGATGAGGGAAAAGGCCGAGTTTATTGAATCCGCCGAGGTCCACGGGGAGTTTTATGGCACGCGTCAATCCCAGATTTTGCGGAACGAGGCGGAAGGGTATGACACCCTTTTGGATATCGATACCCAGGGGGCCAGGAACCTGAAGCAAAAAGAACCAAAGGCCCTTTTGATCTTTCTGATGCCACCGACACTGGGGGATCTGGAAAAACGCCTGAAAGAGAGGGCCACGGAGCCGGAAGAAATTTTGAGAAAACGGCTCTCCCGTGCCCAGTGCGAAATTGCCGAGAAAGACCGCTATGATTATGTTATCATCAATGACACTATTGAGAAGGCCCTGACCCGTCTCAAGGAAGTAATCCGGAAGAAAGGATAATGTGGTCCGGTTAGAGGAAATCCTGGAAAATGTCAGCCGGTACAATCCCGGCGCCGATTTTGATCTTATCAAAAAGGCCTATGTTTTTTCCGCCAAGGTTCATCAGGGGCAAAAACGGCAGTCCGGGGAGCCGTATCTGGTGCATCCCCTCGAGGTCGCCTCTGTTCTCGCCGGCATGCGTTTGGATGCCCCCAGTATCGCCACCGGTCTGTTACACGACACGGTTGAAGATACCCTGACAACCCTGCCGGAAATCGAACAGCTCTTTGGCAAGGAGGTGACCGCCCTCGTGGACGGCGTGACCAAACTTTCGAAGATTGATTTCACCTCCAAGGAACAGCGGCAGGCCGAGAATTTCCGCAAGATGTTCATCGCCATGGCCGAGGATGTCCGGGTCATTCTGGTCAAACTCGCCGATCGGCTCCATAATATGCGAACCTTGAAATACATGACGGAAAATAAACAGATGAGGATCGCCCAGGAGACACTGGATATTTACGCCCCGATTGCCGGCCGTCTCGGAATGCAGGAGATCAAGACCGAACTGGAGGATCTGTCTTTCTATTTCCTCAAACCGGATATCTGGAAACAGATTGAGGGAAAAACGGTCGAGCTGAAAAAAAAGAGCGACAAAACCTTAGAAGAGGTGGAAGAGGTTCTCCGGGGAAAACTGAAAGAGTATAATCTTCCAACCGAGGTCCAGAGCCGGCTCAAACACCCGTACAGCACCTACCGCAAGATGGAAGAACAAAAAATTGAGTTCGAACAGGTCTACGACCTGATCGCCTTTCGTGTCATGGTCAACAATGTCCAGCAGTGTTACGAGGCGCTGGGGCTCATCCACTCCCTCTGGAAACCGGTTCCCGGCCGCTTTAAGGATTATATCGGGATGCCGAAGGCGAACAACTACCAGTCCCTTCATACCACCGTGATCGGCAAAGGGGGCCAAAGGATGGAGTTCCAGATCCGGACGCGGGAGATGCATGAGATGGCCGAGTGGGGGATCGCCTCGCACTGGAAGTACAAGGAGAAGGGGGGAGTTGCCAACAAAGATGAGATCAAGTTCCGCTGGCTGCGCCAATTTTTAGAGTGGCAAAAGGAGTTGATGGATCCCGCGGAATACCTGGATACGGTCAAGCTGGACCTCTTTGCCTCCGATGTCTATGTTTTTACCCCCAAGGGAGATATTCGGGAGTTTCCCAGGGGTTCGACGCCGATCGATTTTGCCTATTCGGTCCACACCGATATCGGCCACCGGTGCGTGGGGGCCAGGATTAATGGAAGGATCGTTCCGTTGCGCTATCTCTTGAAGAGCGGCGATACGGTCGAGATCATCACCTCTCCCAACCATCACCCCTCAAAGGACTGGATGAAATCGGTTCATACCTCGCGGGCCAAGGCGAAGATTCGTCAGTACCTGCGGGATGAAGAACGGGAGAGGAGCCAGTTTTTGGGGGAGGAGATACTGGCCAAGGAGTTCCAGAAATTCGGGGAGGATTTTTCCCGCATGCAGAAATCAGACCTGTTTGACAACTTTTTAAAAAAAGGGGGGTTCAAGGACAAAACCCATTTCTTGTCACTCGTTGGTTATGGAAAAGTGACCCCTCGTCAGGTGGTTGTCTCGCTCCTTCCCCCTGAGAAGATGGTGGAGACCAAGGCGGATGGGGATTTACCCCTCACCCGCTTTTTCAAAAAGGCGGTGGAGAAAACAAGGGGGATGGTTCGTGTCGGCGGGCATGACGACATCCTGGTGACCTTTGGGCGGTGTTGCAACCCGATTGTGGGGGACAGTATTATCGGTTTTATTTCCAGGGGCCAAGGGGTGAAAGTCCATTCCCTGGAATGCCCCAAGGTCATGGAATCGGATCCCGCCCGGCGGGTGGAGGTGAAGTGGGATTCCAAGGCGAAAGGGATGTTCAGTCTGGCGAAGGTCCGGGTGGTCTGTGTTGATAAACCGGGTCTGTTGGCCGAGATCAGCAAATCGATTTCATCCCAGGGGGCGAATATTTCTCACGCCTCCTGTCGGACGACCCCTGACCAGAAGGCGATCAATGTCTTTGACCTGGGTGTGGAAAACCTCTCACACCTTTTTTCGGTGATCAAATCCTTAGAAAAGGTCAAGGGGGTTATTTCGGTGGAGCGGTTAAAGGGTCAGTAGGGGTTACGCCGCTTTTTTCACGAGGCCGGAACGGAGACAGCGGGTGCAGGCAACGATTCTTTTGACCCTTCCGCCGATGACGGCCCGAAGTTGCTGAAGGTTGGGGTAAAAGTATTTCCGGGTTTTGTTGTTGGAATGGCTCACCTTGTTACCGGATACTTTTCCTTTTCCGCAGATGAAACAGGAGAAAGACATGGGGGGGCTTCTAACAGGGGAGGGGCGGTGAGTCAAGAGCGAATCGCTCCTGAGCGAATCGCTCCCGAGCGAATCGCTCTCGGGAAAGAAGGGGAGGCCTTGGCGGCGGCCCACCTCAAGCGGCTTGGTTTCAAGATCCTGGAGACCAACTTCCGCTGTCGATTGGGAGAGATCGACATCATTGCCGCGACAGCCGGGAAATTCCTTTTTGCGGAGGTAAAAACACGCCGTTCCTACGATTTTGGTTCACCGCTCGAGGCGGTGGATCAGAGGAAACAGAGAAAGATTTTCAAGGTGGCCCAATTTTATCTGATGAAAAAAAAGGGACCGGATCGGGAGATCCGTTTTGCCGTCATTGCCGTCGATCTTTCACAATCCCGGGCGACCTGTGAAATGGTTGAATTTACTAATTTATTCTAGACATTGTTGGTTGGAGAGATTATATTCGTGGAGAACGTGAGTCCTCCACAAACTATCCTCGATATTTTTTCCGAGAGTTGCGACCGGTTCGCGGGCAAGACCTGTTTTCAATATAAAAAGAACGGTTCGTGGCAATCGATGAGTTGGGAAGAGGCCTCCCGGCAGGTTGAGGCGATCTCACTCGGTCTTTCCCAGTTGGGGGTCCGGAAAGGGGATACGGTCGCCCTTTTTTCGGCCACCCGTCTGGAGTGGACCCTCTGTGATCTGGCGATCCTCTCTTTAGGGGGGGTGACGGTTCCGATCTATCAATCGAACACGGCCGAACAGGCGCAGTATATTATTGAGGATGCCGGGGCGAAGGTTGTTTTCGTCGAGGGGGAGGCCCAGGCAAAGAAGATCCAGTCGGTTCAGTCCTCTCTCCCCCAACTCCAGAAATTAATACTCATGGAAGGGGCTTCGGAATTTTTGCCCCTCATCACTACCCTCGAGGCCCTCTGTCAGTCGGGTGCCAAAGAGGCCCAAGAGAAAGGATCAGTCTGGGAAAAGGCCAAAAAAGCAATCGAACCACGAGACATGGCAACGATTGTTTATACCTCCGGGACGACCGGAAACCCGAAGGGGGCGATCCTCACCCATGGCAATATCGTTGGGGAGGTCGAGGCCTGCATGAAGATCATCTCTCTGTCGCCGGATCAGGTTGGTCTCTGTTTTCTGCCGCTCGCCCATATTGTGGCCCGGGCGATCCAGTTTTTTCAGCTGAAGGCCGGTTTTGTCAACGCCTATGCAGAAAGTATCGACAAATTGATCGACAACTTGGCCGAGGTCCGCCCACACTTTATTGTCAGCGTCCCCCGGATTTTTGAAAAAGTTTATGAACGGGTCCAGTCCCAGGTCCAGGCCGGTTCCCCGATAAAAAAAGGGATCTTTGCCTGGGCCCTTCAGGTGGGACGTCAGGTCAGTCAGAAACTTCAAAGGCGAGAAGGGGTTCCCCTCTCACTGAAGGTACAGTACTCCCTCGCGCGGCGGCTGGTCTTCGGAAAAATTTTGCAGAAGCTCGGTGGACGCCTCGAGTTTTCTATTTCCGGCGGGGCTCCTTTGTCCCGGGAGATTGCCGAGTTTTTCCATGCCATGGGGCTTCTTATCCTGGAAGGGTATGGTTTGACGGAAACGACGGCGGCCATCAACTGCAATTCCCCCAACGATTACCGTTTTGGCACAGTCGGCCGTCCGGCCCTGGGGGTTGAGGAAAAAATCGCACCCGACGGGGAGATCTTGGTCCGGGGTCCGATGGTCTTCAAGGGGTATTACCGGAAACCGGAGGCGACCCGGGAGGCGGTCGATGGGGAAGGATGGTTTCGTACGGGAGATATCGGCCTGATGGATGCCGAGGGTTACCTGACTATTACCGATCGGAAAAAAGATATTATCGTCACTGCCGCCGGCAAGAATATCGCTCCCCAAAATTTGGAAAACCTGATCAAAATGGACCCGTATATCAGCCAGGTCATGATTCATGGGGACAAGAGAAAATATCTTTCGGCGCTGGTCACTCTCAATCAGGCGGAGGTGCAGAAATTTGCCTCTGAAAGGGGGATCGCGTTTCATCATTTCGGCGATCTGGTGCGGCACCCCCAGATTTACAACCTGATCAAACAGTCGATAGAAGAAAAAAATCAGAAACTCCCCTCCTATGAGACGATCAAAAAATTCGCCATTTTGGAGAACGACTTTACGCAAGAAGCGGGTGAGCTGACGCCGACGCTGAAGGTCAAAAGAAGATTTGTGAGTGAGAAATACAGGGAGGTTTTGGACAAACTCTATCAGGATGGGGAACACTAAAAAAGGGAGGATTTATGACGGAGAGTAAAGGAAGCGGGCTGGCCCCGAACATCGCCAGTGTTGTGGCCTATCTTTGCGCCCCGATCACCAGTGTCATTATGATACTGGTCGAAAAGGAGAACAAGGAGGTGCAGTTTCATGCCTGGCAGGGGACCGCCTTCGGGGTTGTCTACATTGGCCTGGTGATTGCCCTGGAGATCGTTTCTGCGCTCCTGGGGGCGATCATCAGTTTCCTGGGGGTTCTTGTGGGGCTTCTGGTCCCGGTAGCTGGTTTGGCGGCGTTTGTCCTCTGGATCATCTGTCTGGTGAAGGCCTACCAGGGGGAACGCTGGAAGATCCCGTATATCGGTGACTTTGCCGCGCGGAAGGCGGGTTTAGAGTAAGCAGGTAAGGAACGGATGTGTGCCATTCAATATTTCCTGGGGGTTCCCTGTCCGGGGTGCGGGTTTTTGCATGCCCTCTGGGCCGTCGGGCATTTACGATTTGCCGAATCGTTCCACCTCTTCCCGATCTGGCCTCTTCTCATCCTTCTCTTTCCCTGGCGCGGGCAAAAGTGGGTCGGTCACACCTTTCTTGTGGCCCTCTTTGGACAATGGTTTTTAAGGATTCTCTTCCCCCTCTAAACCACGCAACCTTCCCAAGCTCTGTCCGATAAGCCCTGGCAAGACGGGGCTTTCAACATGGGCGGCGAATCTTGTAATCCTGGGAATAGTTGTTGTCGTGAGCCAGAGCGGGTGGCCTCATTTTCGGCGGGTCCGGAGACTTTTATTCACGAGGGACAGGGGGACCCGGAGCCAGGACCCGCCGTTTCGTCTTTCTATGTTGATTCTGCAACAAGCTCCAGTTTTGATTACTTACAACTCATTGGCGGTGGTGGACCAACGTCTACTGCCGCTTCTCCTGGTGCGATTGGGGGTGGGGAAACCCCGCCGTCCACCCCGCCCCCGCCGCCGGGAGGTTCTTCGGGAGGGAAAGAGGATCCGCCGGAAGAGATCCACCGCTCGGCCGCAGAAACCCTGGCCCTCATTCGGGGATTACTGGTGGGACCGGCCCTGCCGGTGGGACCCGGTGTTCGTTATCCCATCCTGAATCGGACAGAGAGGGGAAAACTGGTCGGGCACAACCGGAGTCTTCACCGCCCCTTTATCTTGGGTGAGGGGTTTACGACCGTTGGGAAAAATCGGGGGGCGATCCTTGCCGTTCAAAGAGAACTAGACCGGCGGCCTGCCGAGGATCCTTTCCAGGTCCTCGTTATCGGTGCCGGCCTTCACGATCCGGCGACGGCTGATTCCCCCTGGGTTCGGGATCGGCATCCGGAGGCCTACAGAATTTTAGAATGGGTGGCCCTCCTGGCGCAGAAGAGACCGGACTCCCGCATTGATGTTATCGACAGTAACGGGGAAGTGGCGGCCTATTTTGAGAAATTGTCCCGCGAAGAAGAACATCGTTTTACTCTTTTTGTCTCAGAAGATCTTTTGCCCTACGCAAGGACCGTTTTTGGAAGATTCTGGCAGGAAGTTACAACAGATGATGAGGGGGATCTGCCGGGGGAGGCAACGCATGCCTTTGAAGTGACCCTTCCCCGAGAAGCCCTCGCCATGGTTCATTTTCAAAGACAGTCTGTGGTCCATCCATTGCCGGCGACTGGCTATGACGGGGTCGATTGTGAGAATGTCCTTTATTACCTGAAGACCGATAACCGCTTTGATCGGGATGCCAATGATTACCTGTCGGCCCTCGCACTGCGGAATATTGTCCTTAATCTTCGAGAGGGGGGATGGCTCTCTGCCAATTTTCTTGGAGATCCGGTCCGAACAGGGGCATTAGGGTTGGAGGGGGTCAGGGGGGTAGAAGATTTTTACCGTTTTCGCGGTGTCAAAAACATCCCTTATCTGGAACGCCGGGAAGAAGGGAGATGGTCTCTCCGGATTCCGGAAACTTCCAGTCTCACCGCCGTAGAGACAGAAAGACCACGATTTACGGCGGCCGGCGCGTTGCGGGATGAAAGGGGTCTCACAACTCCCGCACTGCCGGAATTGATTGAGGAAATCGCCCGTGAAATAGCCTCTGATTTTTACGAAACCGGAAGGGCTGGACTTTTATCCCTGGAATCCCTGGATGAGGGAATGGGGGGTTGGCGGGTTGGCAGAGGTGAACGATTGAAGGATCGATTGGATCGGTTGAGACGGGAGTATGATATTGATGCCCGTCTGGAGGCCCGTTCAGCCCGGCGGGGCGATATTGCCGATTATGCCGGAGAACTCGACCGGATCGCCGAAAGATTTCGTGACGAAGTGATCCGGCGCCTCGGAGAGGATCATTCGATCAGTTTTGACCCCTCCGGTTTGAGGGAGTTGGACCTTTCCTATCGAAGGTTTGTGGTCGAGTTGTGTCAACATTGGGAATCGATACGATCGTTTGCCCATTATCATTCAGAGGAGATTGTCTTTGTCCTCCAACTCTTTGGTGTGGTTCCCGAATTGGAACTTTCAACCCTGGAGGCGCTTGTGAGGAGAGAGCAACCCTCTCTTGCCGGTTCATTGAATTCAAGCCTGACCTATTTACGAGGGATGGGGATTCTGACCATGACGGTTACGCCTGAAGGGGTGGTGATCTACCGGTGTCCCACCGCCGCTCAGGGCGGCCGGTTGAGATCACCAAAAGGCCCTGTTCCCTTACCCGACCCTGAAAGACAAGAGGCGGTCAAGGCCTTTGTCAGGGAGAGTTTGAAAAGAGGACGGTCGGGACCAGGAGAGCTTTCTTCAACAGAAACGGAAATGGCACTCCGAAATCTGGGCAAAGTCCTCCGCCTGGTCTATGGTTTTGATCCCTATGTCTCTTATCTCGACACTCATCTGGCAAATCATTTGGCCACCCCTTTATTGGGGGAGAGACGCCTTTTGGGGGCCTTGGATACCCTGCAGTTTGTCCTCCGCTGGATGACCCGCAACGGGGATGAAATGGAGGCGGTTGCCGGCCGGTTGGAATCGATCTTTGAGATTCATGATCCTGAGGTGATGGGGAGGGGCAACTTTGTCAACAGCCCTGAGGCGATGGTCGAGGCTTTGGTCCTTCTTGCGGATGGCCTTCGAAATTACCGCCGTGAACGGGCTATTTCCCGTCCGACCAGTTCCTTTAAAGATTATCTCACCGTGGCCGGGTGGGAAGCGGGCAGGACGCTGGTTGTGGAAAACTCCCCCGGGTTTCCTGTCGGCCGTTCCTTTTTGCATGAAGCCCTTCCTGTGGAAGCGGTTGGTGTCGACTTCGCCAATGTCGATCTTGATAAAAAACGACCGACTCGTCTCGTCTGGCATCGTGCCGATCCGGCTGAATTTCACGTTGAAAGGGGGGAGTTGGTGGATCGCCTCCTGATTCCGGATTTTGAGAAATCCCTCCTGCCCCCCGATTACCCGGTTTCTGACGCGGACCGGTTGGTGGAGATGGGAGTTCATCGGCGAGGGGTTGTTGGTCTGGGACTGCAGGCCTTGAGAGCAGGGGGAGAGTTCGTGCTGGAGACGGAGGATCGAGAGCTTGCCGAGGCGGTCAAGGGGGGTTTGAAGGAGGGAGGTTTTTTTAGGGAGGCCAGGGTTGTTACCAGAGAGGGGTTTTTTTTCCCTCTCCTGACAAAACGTACTTTCCTGGTTGTAGCGAGGCGGCGAGAGATCTCCTGGTCCCCAATCCCGGGGAGGGAGGGACCGAACTCTGGACGGGTTGTTACTTCTCAAGGAGGGCCTTATTCCGGAACCGTGCTCGATTGGGTCGGTCATGCCGACTACCACCAGGTCAGGGCTCTTTATGAACGATATCAAAGGGAACGATTTGGAAAGGGACCGGCAGAACTCTTTGGATCTGCCGGCATAGTCAACCATACCGATCGGGTCATCTTTGAAGAGGCGGAGAGGTTGATCGCGGCGCTGGAAAAGGGAGAAACAGGATTTGAAAGAGAACTTTCCCGGATTGAGAATTTAGCCCTTTTTTACAGAGAGGTCTCTGATCGTATGAACCAGCGTGGTTTTACCGTTACCCAGGAATTGGTGTTCCTCCGCGTTCGTCAGCAACGGAGCGACCTCACTTTAAGGCTGGCAAGGATTCTGGACCGGGATGACGACGATCCTTCCGGATCAGGGGGGGGAACGGGAGGGACACTCGCTCAAGGATCGATTCCCCCGGAGGAATTGGTCTCTCCTTCCGACCCTTCTTTTCGGACTTTTCCTTTGGGTGATTCACCCAAGGGTGACACACCCTTGCCAGGGCAGGACCTTTTGACACCGGCGGCACGCCTTTTTTTAAGAGAGACCGACCCGAGTAGCCGCCTGCCGGAGGGCTCCCTGGAGAGGGCGATTCACCCAAGGGATTTGGCAAGGGTACGCTGGGAACGGGTTAATCCTTTGTTTCGGTAAACTCGGCATCCACGACATTGTCGTCTTTGCCTTTGTCCCCGGGTGAATCACCCTTGGGCGAATCGCCCTCGGGTGAACCACCCTTGTCGGCCGCCTTGTAGAGCGCCTCGGCCATCTTGTGAGAGGATTTCATCAGAGATTCTGAACTCTTTTTGATCTCGTCCGCCTCTCCTTTTTCCACCGCCTTTTTGCAGTCGGCTATCGCGTCTTCGATCTCCTTGACGAGGGAAATCTCCAATTTATCTTTATTTTCACTGAGTGTCTTTTCGGTCCCGTAGACGAGGGCATCGGCCTGGTTTCTCACCTCGATCTCTTCCTTCCGTTTCTTATCTTCCCCCTCGTGGGAGGCGGCCTCTTTGACCAGCTTGTCGATCTCCTCCTTGGAGAGGCCGCTGGAGGCGGTGATCGTGATATGCTGTTTTTTATTGGTGGCATTATCCTTGGCGGAGACGTTCAGGATCCCGTTGGCATCGATGTCAAAGGTGACCTCAATCTGCGGCAGGCCACGCGGGGCTGAGGGAATTCCGTCCAGAACGAAACGGCCCAGTGTCCGGTTATCCTTGGCCATCGGTCGCTCCCCCTGAAGGATATGGATCTCCACCGAGGTCTGATTGTCGGCCGCCGTAGAGAAGACCTGACTCTTTTTCGTAGGAATGGTGGTGTTTCTTTCAATAAGCGCCGTGGAAACACCCCCCAGGGTTTCGATGCCGAGGGTCAGGGGGGTTACGTCGAGGAGGAGCAGGTCTTTGACTTCACCGGAAAGCACACCGGCCTGGACAGCGGCGCCGAGGGCGACCACCTCATCCGGATTGACTCCCTGATGAGGCTCTCTCCCGAATAATTTTTTAACCTCTTCCTGGACTCGTGGGATCCGTGTGGAACCACCCACCAGGACCACTTCGTGGATGTCTGAGGCCTTCTTCTTGCCATCAGCCAATGCCTTTTTGCACGGCTCTAAACTCCGGAGGATCAGGTCCTCACAGAGCGCCTCCAGCTTGGCCCGTGTCAGCCGGATGTTCATATGTTTTGGACCGGAGGCATCCGCGGTCAGGAAGGGGAGGTTGATCTCCGTCTCCAGCACGCTGGAGAGTTCAATCTTGGCCTTCTCCGCCGCCTCTTTCAGACGTTGCAGGACCATCTTGTCACGGGAAAGATCGATCCCCTGATCTTTCTTGAATTCGGCAATCAGGTAATCGATGACCCTGTGGTCAATGTTGTCACCGCCGAGATGGGTATCGCCGTTGGTGGAGATGACCTCAACGACATTTTCGCCGACCTCCAGGATCGAAATATCAAAAGTACCGCCGCCAAAGTCGTAGACGGCGATCGTCTCGTTTTTCTTCTTGTCCAGACCATAGGCCAAGGCCGAGGCGGTCGGCTCGTTGACGATCCTTAAAACTTCAAGCCCGGCGATCTTTCCAGAATCTTTAGTCGCCTGCCGCTGGCTGTCGTTAAAATAGGCGGGGACGGTGATCACCGCCTGAGTGACCTTTTCCCCAAGATACGATTCCGCCGCCTTTTTCAGCTTCATCAGGATCTTGGACGAGATATCGGGGGGGTTGTACTCCTTTCCCTGGATGGCCACGAGGACGTCTCCGTTGGAGTTTTTGTTGACTTTGTAGGGGACCATCTTCATCTCTTCGGAAACCTCTCCGTACTTTCGTCCCATGAACCGCTTGATGGAGTAAACGGTGTTGTCCGGATTGGTGATCGCCTGACGCTTGGCGATCTGGCCAACGAGCACCTCCCCATCCTTGGTAAAGGCGACCACCGACGGGGTGAGCCGCGAGCCTTCTTCGTTGACGATGACCTTCGGCTCTTTCCCCTCCATCACCGCCACGACGCTGTTGGTGGTTCCGAGGTCTATCCCTATGATTTTAGGCATGATTTCTCTCTCCTTTTTACGCTCGCACCAGTTAAACTGGATGCTCGCTTGGGGTTGCAGGCGTAATTTAGGCATGAAATCCGGTTTGTCAAGGAGGGACAGCTTTCCCCCCATCCTGTGTTGACTTTAAAAAAATAGCGATTAGTTTACCCCGATGGCGAAAAGGGATTATTACGAGATCTTGGGTCTTTCCAGGGAGGCGACCCAAGAAGAGATCAAAAAAGTCTATCGCCAGCTGGCCCTCAAATACCATCCCGACCGGAATCCCGGGGACAAACAATCAGAGGAAAAATTCAAGGAGGCGGCCGAGGCTTACGAAGTCCTGGCGGATGCCGAAAAGAGGGAGCGCTACGACCGTTTTGGTCATGCCGGTTTGAACGGCACCGGGTTTCACCCGTTTACCAATGTGGACGATATTTTTTCCTCCTTCGGGGATATCTTTGAGGACTTCTTCGGTTTCGGAGGGAGTTCGAGGGGGCGTCGGGGAAGAAGCCGGCGCGGGGGAGACCTCTCCTGTGAGGTCGGGATCGAGTTCCTGGAGGCCTGCACCGGTCTTGAAAAGAAGATTGAGATCACTAAAAAGGAAAAATGCACCGCCTGTCACGGTAGTAGGGGGGCGGCCGGTTCCAGCCGTCAGACCTGCCTTCAGTGTCAGGGGAGCGGCCAGATTGGGCACCGTCAGGGGTTCTTTGTGGTCAGCGCCACTTGTGACCGGTGTGACGGGGAGGGGACGATTCTCAGCCACCCCTGCGCCGATTGCCGTGGTTCCGGGTTGGTCAAAAAAACGAAGAAACTCTCCATCAAGATCCCGCCCGGGATTGATAACGGTGTTCGGCTCGTCCTTCAGGGAGAGGGGGAGGCCGGTCAGGATGACGGGCCGTCGGGGGATCTGTATGTTTTCGTTCGTGTGGGAAGCCACGATTTTTTTGAAAGGGACGGGGATACAATCTACTGTGAGATTCCTGTTTCCATGACCCAGGCGGCGTTAGGCGGTGAGATCGAGGTGCCAACCCCTTATGGCAACGAAAAGGTCAAGATCCCGAAGGGGATTGAAAATGGAGAGACGATTGTGCTGAAGGGAAAAGGTTTCCCGCACTTAAGGGGCCAAAAAAAGGGAGATCAGGTCTTGAAAATCCTGGTGAAGACCCCGAGGCCCCTGAATAAACGTCAGGAGGAACTGCTCCACGAATTTGCCGTGCTTTCCGGTGAAGAAGGGGTGACACCCCATTCCCCCAAAAAGAAAAAGGGGTTTTTCAGTTGAATTACGAAGAAGCCAGGATTCGGACCGGCCCCGCCGGCGAGGGTTTTTCCCTCTATTATCAAGCCTGGCGTGTCTCTTCACCGAAGACAATCTTGATCTTTGTCCATGGCCTCGGTGAACACAGCGGCCGGTACAAAAATCTTGTTACCTATTTTTCCCCACGAAACTACACCCTCTATGGTTATGACCAGAGGGGGCATGGCAAGAGTCCGGGCCCAAGGGCTCATGTGGACCGGTTCGACCTTCTTCTGGAGGACCTCGATCAACTCATCCGGTTTGTCCGAAAAAATGAACAATGCCAAAAACTCTTTGTCATCGGTCATAGTTTCGGCGGTCAGGTGCTCTTGAACTACTGTCTGGACTTTCCGGGGAATATGGATGGCGCTATTTTTTCCTCTCCCAATATCCGGGTCGCCTTTCCGATTTCGCCGCTCAAGGTCAGGCTGGCCCATTTTGTGGATCGATTTTTCCCGGAACTGTCGCTTCCGAATGATCTGAATCCGGATCATATTTCGCACGACCCTGCGGTGGTCAAGGCCTATACCAGTGATCCCCTTGTCTCAAAAAAGATTACCGTTCGTTTGGGAAAGGAGATCCTGGATAACCAGGCGGTGTTGATGAACAGGGCAGGGCAGTTTGATACCCCCTCCCTCTTTCTCCATGCTGGGGATGACAAGATCTGTTCCCGTCCGGCCACCGAAGAATTCTTTGACAAGATCCCAATTTCGGATAAAGTCCTGAAAACCTACGACGGTTTTTATCATGAGCTGTTCAACGAGATCGGTCAGGAGAGGGTCTTTGGGGATATCGAACGATGGCTCGAACAAAAATTAAAATTGTAGGGGCACTGGTCGTTGTTCTTTTCTCTTTGATGGCCGAGGCCCGTTCCCCTTATAAAGCGGCCCTCAAGAAATGGACCGAGAAAGATTCTGCCTATTCCTGGGATAATTTTGAGGCCCGGATGGTCTGGCAGGCCACCTATCAGGGGGCTGAATTTCGCAAGGCACGGGTGGAGGAGCAGGCCCGCATTTACCAGTTGAGGGAGGAGGAAAAAGCGGCCCTGATGAAGAAGGAGGAAGAAGAGTTGGCGGTCTACGACGATTTCTTTGTCGCACTCTATACCGGCAGTGGTCAGTGGTCCGATATCGGCAAAGATCTCAAACTCTGGAGAATCGTCCTGGCCCTTCCCGATGAAAGAGAAAACTCTTCCCCCTCCATTGAGGTTGTCAAATCGGGCGAACTGGAGCGAAAATTTTACCCCTATATTGACAAGTGGTCACGGACCTTCCGGATCCGCTTTGCCAAATTTCTGCCACCGGAGACGAAAGAATTTTCCCTCAGGATGATCGGGATCCCGGCGACGTCAACACTGGAGTGGAAGGTTAAATAACCGTATCCTTCTCAAACTCCCGCCTGGTTTCAGGATGATCAGTATTATAGTGGAGTCCTCGACTTTCCTTTCTTGCCTGGGCGCATTGAATGACCAGATCAGCGACCGTGGCGATATTGCGAAGTTCCAGGAGATCACTGGTTAAGCGAAAATTCCAATAATACTCCTTGATCTCTTCCTGGAGCAGGTCAATTCTCGCCTTGGCTCTTGCCAGCCTCTTGTCGGAACGAACAATACCCACATAGTGCCACATCAGACGCCGGATCTCTTCCCAATTGTGGGTGATTACAATCTGTTCGTCGTTTTCAGGGGCTCGCGTCGCCCCCTCCACCGGCAGAGCCGGATGGAGCCTCCCCCTCAACGGCCCTTCGGGCCTGTATTCTTTTATTTCTTGGATTGCTGCTTTTGCGGCCCGTTTAGCAAACACCACCGCCTCCAGAAGTGAATTGGAGGCGAGGCGGTTTGCCCCATGGAGACCGGTGCAGGAGACTTCACCAGCGGCATAAAGCCCACCGATGCTGGTTTTTCCATCGCTGTCGGTGACAACCCCTCCACAAAAATAGTGGGCCGCCGGGACGACCGGGATCGGCTCCGCTGTGATATCGACCCCGTAACGAAGGCACTGGTTGTAAATATTGGGGAATCGTTCCTTGATAAAGGAGGCCGGCTTGCCGGTGATATCGAGGAGGACGTAGTCGTCCCCTGTTCTTTTCAGTTCGGAGTCGATGGCCCGGGCTACGCTATCGCGAGGGGCCAATTCCTTTTGCGGGTGGTATTTTTGCATGAACGGTTCGCCATTCTTCAGCCGGAGTGCCGCTCCTTCACCCCGGACCGCCTCTGAAATTAGAAAACGTCTCCCGTTGGATGAATCACTCTTCGGATAGGAATCTCTGGTGTTAAAAAAACAGGTCGGGTGAAATTGCACAAATTCAAGGTTACCCATCCGGGCCCCGGCCCGGTAGGCCATTGCCATCCCGTCACCGGTGGCAATATCCGGGTTTGAGGTATAGAGGTAGACCTTTCCGGCCCCGCCGGTTGCCAGAAGCGTAACCTTGGCCCGGATTGTTTTCACAACCTTTGTTTTTTGATCGAGCAGGTAAAGTCCGAGACAGGCCTCACCTCCTGCCTCCGGCGGTCTAATCCCGAGTTGACGACTTGTAATCAGATCAATTCCAAAATGATGCTGTAGCATGGAGATATTTTTATTTTTGGCAATAAGGTTGAGGAGCGCCCGCTCTATTTCGGCGCCGGTCATATCCTGGGCGTGCAGTATCCTTCGCGCTGAATGACCCCCTTCCCGTCCGAGATCAAACTCCTCTTTATTTTTTCTGGTAAAGGCAACACCCCGCTCAACCATCTTCATCACTTCCTGGGGCCCTTCTTCAATAACCATTCGGACAACCTCAGGGCGGCAGAGCCCGGCGCCGGCGTTCAAGGTGTCCTGAATATGGGACTGAAAAGAATCCTGGGAACTGAAGACAGAGGCGATCCCCCCCTGGGCGTAATTGGTATTCGATTCAGCCTGATCTTTTTTGGTGACAACGATGACGGAGCCCTGTTCAGCCGCTTCCAGGGCAAACCAGAGGCCGGCGATCCCACTGCCAACCACCAGAAAATCAGTTTCTAATTCCATAGTGGTTCCTCTAATCTTCATTGCCTTGGATGTCAAATAGTGGTACTCAGCCCGGTTCCATGGCATGGCTCGAGAAGAAACCGTTCTTTCGTCGGCGCCGTTTTGAAAGAAAAGAATTCCTGGGTCTTCCCAATTACCTCACCTATGGGAGGATCGCCGCCATACCGGTCATTGTCTTCCTCCTCATGAGTCTCCATCCGGACGGGGGAAGGGTGATTCACCCAAGGGTTTACCACTGGGATCATTTTGCCAGTTTTTTGGCCACCGTTATTTTTATCGTGGCCGCCTTGTCGGATGTGGTTGACGGGTATTACGCCCGTCGGTACAACTTCACCAGTTCCTTCGGCAAATTTTTGGACCCGTTGGCCGATAAGCTTCTTTCCACAGCAGTCCTGATCCTCCTCATCCCGATTCGCCGGATTGCGGCGTGGGTTGTCCTGATACTGATCTCCAGAGAGATTGCCATCACGACCCTCCGTGCGATCGCCGCCGATGAGGGGATTGTGATCGCCGCCTCCCGATGGGGGAAATACAAGACGGTCATGGAAAACTTTGCCCTCGGGTTTTTCATTTACTACTACCCGGCCCTCGGCCTCAATACCCGAGCAATCGCCAACATCCTCATCGTGATGACGATCCTCCTTTCCCTCGGTTCCGGAATCCACTACATCATCGGCTTCTTCAGGGAGGTTTTTGCAAAGGGTGATTCACCCAAGGGGATTTCCAGTTGACGGAAGCCTCTAAATCGGCTACATTATTGGTAATTTAGCTCCTCCTAACTGTTATGAATAAATCAGGGTTAGTACAAACGATTGCCGACAAGGCGAAATTGACGAAGAAGCGAGCTGAAGACTTGGTTGATCTCATCTTCAATTCCATGTCCGAGGCGTTGCTCCAGGGGGACAGGATCGAGATCAGGGGGTTCGGCAGTTTCGTTGTGAGGGTTTACGAGTCCTATACCGGGCGCAACCCGCGCACGGGAGAATCGATCCAGGTCAAGCCGAAGAAACTTCCCTTCTTCAAGGTGGGCAAGGAACTCAAAGAAAAGGTTGACGGCAAAATTGCAAAAAAGTCTCCAGCCGGCGAGTAGAGAATACCCATCCCTCCTCAAAGAGATCCCCCAACCTCCCGCTGTTCTCTATTATGAAGGAGAGCTGGATTGTCTCCAAGAGCCGGCCATCGCCATTGTCGGATCGCGACACCCGAGCGAGTACGGAAGAACGGTTACTCTCCGTCTTGCCAAAGAGATTGCGGAACGAGGGATCGTCGTGGTCAGCGGTTTTGCCCAAGGGATTGACCTGATGGCCCATCAGGGGGCCCTTGAAGGGGGAGGGAAGACGATTGCCGTCCTGGGTGCCGGGCTTGATATTGATTACCCGCGCGGGGATCAGGTTTGGAGGAGGGAGATTCGCCAAAAGGGGCTGTTGCTGACAGAACTACCCCCCGGAACACCGCCTCTTTCGCACAATTTTCCGTTGAGGAACAGGATCATCAGCGGACTCTCTTTGGGAGTGGTTGTGGTTGAGGCTGCACTCAACAGCGGCTCATTGATTACCGCCCAATGGGCTTTGGAACAAAACAGGGAGATCTTTGCCGTGCCTGGTCCGGTCGATTCCCCCCAATCTTTCGGGCCTCACTCCCTCATCCAGAAAGGGGCGAAGTTGGTTCAGCGTGTGGAAGATATTCTGGATGAGTTTCCTTTGTTTCAAGTCAAACAGCCCCAACGGGATGTTGAGAGGGGCGACGCGAGCCCCTGTGGAAAACCCCTTTACAATCACCTCAAAGAAGAGGAGAAGAAGATTCTTTTGCAACTGACCCCGACACCCAAATCGGTGGATGAGATTATGAGGCGAGTCAACATGGAAAGCGGCGCTGTCTTGGCAACACTCCTCTCGCTTGAACTCCGCGGCGTCATCCAGCAACATCCGGGCAAGCAGTTCAGTATTCTTAGGGAGGGTTCTTGAAAAAGACGCTTGTTGTCGTCGAGTCGCCGGCCAAGGCGAAGACGATTTCAAAATACCTGGGTTCCCAGTTTTCCGTAAAGGCCTCCGTAGGGCATATCAAGGATCTCCCGAAGGGGAAACTGGGGGTCGATCTTGAAAACAGTTTTCTCCCGACCTACGAGCTCATTGCTACCAAGAAGAAGGTGGTTGATGAATTGAAAAAGGCGGCCTCCGGTTCGGAGACAATCTTGCTCGCCCTTGACCCTGATCGTGAAGGGGAGGCGATCGCCTGGCATGTTGCCGAAGAACTCAAACCGGCTAAAAAAGTGAAAGGCGCGTCACCCGCGATTCACCGGATACTCTTTAACGAGATCACCAAAAAGGCGATCACCGAATCGATCAAGAAACCTCTGGCACTGGATAAGTCTCTTTACGAAGCCCAACAGGCCCGTCGTGTTTTAGACCGGCTTGTCGGTTATCAGATCAGTCCGATCCTCTGGGACAAGGTCCGGCGCGGACTCTCCGCCGGCCGTGTCCAGTCGGTGACCGTTCGTCTTGTTTGTGAGAGGGAACGGGAGGTCAAGGCCTTCAGTCCGGTAGAGTATTGGACCCTCGCGGCCCAACTCCTGGGGAGCCAGGAGCCTGCCTTCCTTGCCCGTCTGATCACGCACGGTGGCAAAAAGATGGAGGTTTCAAAAGAGGTCGAGAGCCACAAGATTGCGATCGACCTCAAGAAGGCCTCTTTTAAACTCTCCAAGATTACCAAAAAGGAACGAAAGAGATACCCGCTCCCCCCCTTTATCACGAGCAAACTCCAGCAAGATGCCTCGCGCAAACTCGGATTTTCGGCCAAGAGGACGATGATGATTGCCCAACAGCTCTATGAAGGGGTGGAAGTGGGGGAAGAGGGGTCCGTCGGGTTGATTACCTACATGAGAACCGATTCCACCCGTGTCTCCGACGACGCCATCGGTGAAACGAGACAATTTATTTCAAAACAGTTTGGTGCCAATTTCCTGCCCGAAAAACCGATCTTTTATAAAAACAAAAAAGGGGCGCAGGATGCCCATGAGGCGATCCGGCCAACGAGCGTTGGCTACCACCCGCAGGAGATCAAAAAATATCTCGATCCGGATCAGCTCAAACTCTACGACCTGATCTGGAAGAGATTTGTCGCCTCGCAAATGGTTCCGGCTGTTTTTGACCAGACCGCCTTTGACATCGAGGCGGCCGATTATGGCCTGCGGGCCAATGGTTCCGTTATGAAGGAGCCGGGGTATACCGTTGTCTATCATGAGGACCGCGAGGAATCCGAGGAAACTGAGGACGAGGGAGAGGGGGTTTTACCCATTCTTTCCGAAGGAGAACTGCTCAAATTGCTTGACCTTCAGGAGGAACAGCATTTTACGGAACCACCTCCCCGTTTCACTGAGGCCTCGCTGATCAAGGAGTTGGAGATTAAGGGAATCGGTCGTCCCTCAACCTATGCGGCGATCCTCTCCAACATTCAGGACAAGGAATATGTCAAGAAGGAACAGGGCCGGTTTTACCCGACCGACTTGGGGTTCATCGTCAATGACCTGTTGATTGATAATTTTCCGGATATCTTGAGCGTTGAATTCACCGCAAAGATGGAGGAGGAGCTGGACGAAGTCGAAGAGGGGCGTCGTTCCTATCTTCAGGCGATCACCGATTTCTATGGTCCGTTCAGCAAGACGCTTATTTCTGCCAAGGAGAACATGAAAAATGTCAAGAGGCAGGAGATTGCTACCGAACTGGTATGTGACAAGTGCGGCAACCCGATGGTGATCAAGTGGGGACGACGGGGAGAATTTATCGCTTGCACCAACTACCCGGCCTGCAAGAACACGAGGGAGTTTGAACGGAAGGATGACGGAAAGATAAAACTCTCCAAGCTGGAGGTGACCGGCGAGTTTTGCGGGACCTGCGGTTCACAGATGGTGATCAAGAGTGGACGGTTCGGAAAGTTTCTCGCCTGTTCCAAGTATCCTGAGTGTAAAACAAGCCGCGCCATTTCGTTGGGGATTACCTGCCCCCTGTGCAACGGGAAGATTGCGGAACGGCGGACCAAGAAGGGGAGGGTCTTTTACGGTTGTACCAGTTATCCCAAATGCACCTACGCTACCTGGGATCGTCCTTTAAAGGAAGCCTGCCCTCAATGCGGTGCGACGTTTTTACTCCTCAAGTCTTCCAAGAAGAGTGGGGACAAGATCAGTTGTCCCAAGGAATGCGGTTTTACCCGCGAAGAGGGAAAGGTGTGAAAGAGTCGCAGGTGAAAGAGTTTTTGGAGGGATTGAGGCATGAAAAGAGGGCCTCGCCGCATACCGTCTTAAGTTATCGAAGGGATCTTGAAGAGTTTGAAAAATTTCTTTCGAAGGGTCGGGCCCTATCTACAGCCTCCGAATTGGATGTCCGTGGATTCGTCGGATTTCTGTTTTCTAAAAAGAATCAGGCCGCTTCCATTGCCCGAAAGATTTCTGCGATCCGGAGTTTCTACCGGTACCTTCAGAGAAAGGACCTGATTGCCCAGAATCCGGCCAAGAGAGTCCCGACACCCAAACTGCCCAAAAGGATGCCCAAGTTTTTGACCGTTGACGAGGTCGATGCGATCATGAAAAGCGCTTCCGGGTCCGATTGGAAACCGGTTCGGGACAGGGCGATCCTGGAGATGCTCTATGCCACCGGTCTGCGGGTGAGCGAGGTTGCCTCGCTGCACCTTGAGAATATCGATTTTAAAGAAGGGATCGTCCGGGTAATCGGCAAGGGTTCCAAGGAGCGGTTGACGATTATGGGGTCGCAGGCTCAATTGGCCCTTGAAAAATACCTATCAATCAGGGCAAAGGTACTGAAGAGGCCTGCTGAGGCGAGTTCCCTCTTTCTGAACAGAAAGGGGACTCTCCTGACACCGCGGAGTTTGGAACGGCTTGTTTCTTTTTATGCGCTCAAGGCGGGGATCATGAAAAGGGTGACGCCCCATATGTTCCGCCACAGTTTTGCGACCCATCTCCTGGATGGCGGAGCCGACTTGCGCGGGATCCAGGAACTTTTAGGACATGCCAGTCTTTCGACGACGCAAAAGTATACCCATGTGAGTCTGGATCGACTCATGGAGGTTTATGACAAAACACATCCGAGGGCTTAAAGAGGGAACGGGTCCTGTAATTCGTTCTACCACGATCCTCGCGGTCCGCCGCGACGGCCAGGTCGCCTTTGCCGGGGACGGTCAGGTCTCTCTGGGGAATACCGTTCTGAAATCAAAGGTGGTCAAGATCCGAGCGATGAAAGAGGGAAAAGTCCTGGCCGGTTTTGCCGGTTCTACGGCGGATGCCCTGACTCTCTTTGAAAAGTTCGAAAACAAGTTGGACCAGTTTAACGGCAATCTCACGCGGGCCGCCGTCGAGCTGGCCAAGGATTGGCGGACGGACAAGATCCTCCGGCGGTTGGAGGCGCTCTTGATCGTGGCTGACAAGGAAAAAACCTTTACCATTTCCGGGACCGGCGACGTGATCGAGCCGGATGATGGGGTGGCGGCGATCGGTTCCGGGGGGATGTACGCCCTGGCGGCGGCCCGTTCCCTGCTTCGTCATACAAAGTTGACGGCCCGTGAGATTGCCGAGGAGTCTTTGAAGATCGCTTCCGAGATTTGCGTCTTTACCAACAACCAGTTGACCATCAAAGAAATAACCAAATGAGTCAGTTTACCCCCAGAGAGATTGTTTCCGAACTCGACAAGTACATCATTGGTCAGAAGAATGCGAAGAGGGCGGTCGCGATCGCCCTTCGGAACCGCTGGCGTCGGCAACAGGTCCCGGAAGATTTGCGGGATGAGATCGCCCCCAAAAATATCATCATGATCGGGCCGACTGGTGTCGGGAAGACGGAGATTGCCCGGAGGATCGCCAAACTGGCCAATGCCCCCTTTATCAAGGTGGAGGCCTCCAAATTTACCGAAGTCGGCTATGTTGGCAAGGATGTGGAAAGCATGATTCGGGAATTGATGGATCTCTCTGTGAAGATGGTGCGGGAAGAGGAGAAAGAGCGGGTTCAGGTAAAGGCCCAGGAGTTGGCCGAAGAAAGGTTGCTGGATCTGCTGGTTCCGGTGGTGAATCGGAAGAGAAACACGCCGGCCTTTACCATGGCCGGGGTTCCGCCCCCCCCGGAAGTGGCGATTGAAGAAGAGGAAAATCGTGAAAAGGTAAAGGGGCTCCTCCGTTCCGGCAAGCTGGATGATCGTGTGATTGAAGTCGAAATCAGCTCCCCTCCGATGCAGATGGTCGAGATTATTTCTTCCGGAGGGGGTGGCATGGAAGAGATGGGGATGAATTTGAAGGATATGTTTGCCAATATCATGCCCAAATCGCGCAAGAAGAGAAAGATGAAGATCTCCGAGGCACTTCTGTTTCTGACTCAGGAAGAGGCGGCTAAACTGATTGATATGGATAATGTCACCCGCCAAGCGATCGAAAGGGTCGAACAGAACGGGATCGTTTTCTTCGATGAGATCGATAAGATTGCAGGACGGGAATCGGGGCATGGGCCGGATGTTTCGCGCGAAGGGGTTCAGAGAGATATTCTGCCGATCGTCGAAGGCTCCACAGTTTCCACCAAGTACGGGATGATCAAGACGGACCACATTCTTTTTATTGCGGCAGGGGCCTTTCATGTCTCCAAACCTTCCGACCTGATTCCGGAACTTCAGGGACGATTCCCGATCCGTGTGGAACTGGAGTCCCTGACCAAGGAAGATTTTGTCAAGATTCTCACGGAACCGGCAAATTCCTTGACAAAACAATGCATTGCCCTCATGAAGACGGAAGGTTTGACTCTGGAATTAACGGGTGACGCGTTGGAGGAGATCGCCAATTTTGCGGCACTGGTAAACGAGAGGACGGAAAATATCGGTGCGAGAAGATTGCACACCATCATGGAAAAGGTCCTGGACGAGATCTCATTTACGGCCCCTGAATCACGGAAGAAGGAGATCACTATCAATGCCAAATACGTCAAAGAAAGGCTGGCTGATGTCGTGAAGGATGTCGATTTAAGCCGGTATATCCTCTGATGGAAGCGCTTATTGAAAAAGCCTCCGTCTTGATGGAGGCGCTCCCGTATATCCGCAAGTTTTTTGGCAAGACAGTTGTGATCAAATACGGCGGCGCCGCGATGGTCGATGATTCCCTCAAAGAAGGGTTTGCCCGTGATGTTGTCCTGATGAAATATATCGGTCTGGAACCGGTGATCGTCCATGGCGGCGGTCCACAAATCGGAGAGTATCTCAAAAAGATGGGAATCGAGTCCAAGTTTCACAACGGTATCCGGATCACGGATGAGCAGACGATGGATGTTGTGGAGATGGTCCTGGTCGGCCTCATCAACAAGGAGATAGTGGCCCTCATCAACAAACAGGGGGGAAAGGCGGTTGGGCTTTCCGGTAAGGATGGTGGTCTGGTTCGGGCCAAAAAGGTCCCCAAAGAGAAGGTCACTTTTGACAAGGAAGGGGTCTCCGAGATTATTGATCTTGGCCGCGTCGGGAACGTCAAGGAGGTTAACACCGTTGTCCTTCAGGCATTGCAGTCCCAAAATTTTGTGCCGGTGATTGCCCCTGTCGGTGTAGATCAGGAGGGGGAGGCCTTGAATATCAATGCCGACTTGATGGCCGGCGCGATTGCCGGCGCCATGAAGGCCGAAAAACTGGTCCTCTTAACCGACGTGGACGGGATCAAGAATCGGGATGGCAAGCTCCTTTCGTCACTGAAAACCAAAGAGGTTCAAGGCCTCGTTGAAGAACAGGTGGTCCAGGGAGGGATGATCCCCAAGGTCAAGAGTTGTGTCAAGGCGTTGGAGGCCGGTGTGAAATCGGCCCATATCATTGACGGGCGTGTCCAGCATGCCCTTTTGCTCGAGATTTTTACCGACAAAGGTGTCGGAACGGTTATTGCATGAAGACCGATCAGATTATCGCCCTCTCCCAAAAATATATCATGAATACCTATCCGCGGATGCCGGTCGCTCCGGTGAAGGGAAAGGGGTGCTGGCTCTGGGATGCCGATGGAAAAAAATACCTCGACTTCTTTTCGGGGCTTGCCGTCACCAATTTGGGCCATGCCCACCCCCGCGTGAGTTACGCCATCTCCAAACAGGCGGGAGCTCTCCTTCATGTGAGCAATCTTTTTCAGATTGATCATCAGGCGGCGTTGGCCGAGAAATTATGCCAGAATTCTTTTGCCGATAAGGTTTTCTTTTGTAATTCGGGGGCAGAGGCGAATGAGGCGGCGGTAAAGTTGGCCCGGAAATGGGGAAAAACCCACAAGGACCCCGACTGTTACAAAATCATCACCATGGAAGGTTCATTTCATGGTCGAACGCTCGCGATGATCACCGCGACTGGTCAGGAAAAAATCAAAAGAGGCTTCGAACCACTCATCCCCGGTTTTCAATATGTCCCGTTTGGAGATATTGTATCTTTGAAGGAGAAAATGGACAACACAGTTTGTGCCGTCATGATCGAACCGATTCAGGGGGAAGGGGGGGTTCGGATGGCGTCGGTCGATTACTTCAAAGAGCTCCGTTCTCTTTGCAACGAAAAGAGGATCCTTTTGATTTTTGACGAGGTCCAAACCGGTATCGGTCGGACGGGGACCCTCTTTGCCTACGAACAATTGGGGATCGAGCCAGATATCATGACGATTGCCAAGGCTCTGGCCGGAGGACTCCCGGTCGGGGCGATGTTGGCGAGAGACTTTGTGGCCGATACCTTTCAACCGGGCGATCATGCCGCCACCTTCGGCGGCAATCCTTTTGTCACCTTTGTGGCAAGCACTGTCCTGGAGACCTTGTTCCAAGAGAGGCTTTTGGACAATGTCAGGGAAGTAGGGAGGTATCTCCGAAGCGGTCTGGAGGGATTGAAAAAGAGGTACCCTTTTATCAAGGAGGTGAGGGGACAGGGTCTTCTTCTGGGTTTGGAGCTGGAGACCGAGGCCAAGCCTCTTGTGATGGCCTGTCTCGAAAGGGGGCTGATCCTCAATGCCGCTCAGGAGAGGGTTTTGCGGATCCTCCCCCCGTTGATTGTGAGCAAAAAAGAGATTGATCAGGGGTTAAAAATAATGGATGAGGTCTTTAGAGGAATATGAAAAAGGATCTTCTCACTCTCTTGGATCTGGATGCGGAATCGCTTCACGCCATTCTGCAACAGGCCCGGTCTTTTAAGAAGGAAAGAAAAAAGCAAAAAACTTCCGATATCCTTAAGGGGAAAAACGTCGCCTTAATCTTTGAAAAACCGTCCACACGGACCAAGGTCTCTTTTGATATTGCGGTGAATGAACTCGGCGGACATTCGATCTATCTGGATGCCTCGTCCTCTCAGCTGGGAAGGGGGGAGACCTATTATGACACCGGCCAGGTTCTTTCGCGGTACGTCCACGGGATTGTCATGAGGACCTCGGCCCAGAAAAATCTTGAAGAGTTGGCCAGGGGGGCCTCGGTGCCGGTTATCAACGCCTTGTCCGATCTTTCGCACCCCTGTCAGATCATTTCAGATTTATTTACAATTCAAGAAGTTAATAAAGATTTATCAAAGTTAAAGATTAGCTATATTGGGGATGGAAATAATATCGCCAATAGTTGGATCACGGCCGCCATTCTAGTTGGCTTCGAGCTCAATATCGCAACCCCGGAAGGGTATGAACCGTCTGCTTCCATTCTCAAAGAGATCGGGAGAGAGAGGCATTCTCATATCCATATCGGCAACGATCCTGTTGTTGCCGTGAAGGAGGCCGATGTGATCAATACCGACACCTGGTTTTCGATGGGACAAAAGATTTTAGATGAAAAAAACAGGGTCTTTCAGTCTTTTCAGGTGAATGCCAAACTGCTCTCTCATGCCAAAAAGGGGGCGATCGTGTTGCACTGCCTTCCGGCCCACCGGGAAGAGGAGATTACGAGTGAGGTGATGGACGGCCCGCAATCCCGCATCTGGGATCAGGCGGAAAATCGATTGCATGTCCAGAAGGCTATTTTGGAAATATTATTGAAGAGGTAGGGGTGTCCGCCTCAGGCGAACGCCCGTACAAAAAGGAGTTTATGAAAAAAATCGTTTTAGCCTATTCCGGTGGACTCGATACCTCGATCATCCTCAGATGGCTCAAAGAGACCTACAGGGCGGAGGTGATCGCCTTTGTCGCCGACCTGGGGCAGGATGAGGATCTGGAAGCGGTTCGTAAAAAGGGGCTGGCGACTGGCGCCTCCAAGGTGGTGGTTGCCGATCTTCGGGAGGAGTTTGTCAAAGAGTTCGTCTTCCCAATGCTCCGGGCGAATGCCGTTTATGAGGGGAGTTATCTCTTGGGGACCTCTATTGCGAGACCTCTCATTGCGAAGGAACAGGTTGCGATTGCCCTGAAGGAAAAGGCCGATGCCGTTTCCCACGGGGCGACCGGCAAGGGGAACGATCAGGTCCGGTTTGAATTGACCTATTACGCGCTTTGTCCGGGGATTCAGGTGATCGCCCCCTGGCGTGACTGGGGTTTTAAAGGGCGGGCCGATCTGATCGCCTACGCCAAGAAAAACGGGATCCCGGTTCCGGTCACAAAGGCCAAACCATACAGCTCGGATGCGAACCTCTTTCATATCAGTTTTGAAGGGGGTATTTTGGAAGACCCCTGGAAGGAGCCCCCGGAAGAGATGTTTGTGATGAGCGTTTCTCCAGAGCAGGCCCCCAATAAACCAGAATATCTGGAGATCAACTATGAAAGGGGCAATCCGGTTGCGGTAAATGGCAAACAGCTTTCGCCGGCAGTGCTTTTAAAAAGGTTAAATGAGATCGGCGGCCGTCACGGGATCGGCCGGGTCGATCTGGTGGAAAACCGGTTTGTCGGGATGAAGAGCCGGGGGGTTTATGAAACACCGGGCGGGACCATCCTACACACCGCCCATCGTGCGGTAGAACAGTTGACGCTCGACCGCGAGGTCTTGCATCTCCGCGATTCCCTGATCCCCCGTTATGCTGAGCTGGTTTACTACGGCTTCTGGTTTTCCCCGGAGAGGGAGGCGTTGCAGACCCTCATTGATAAGGCCCAGGAGAATGTCATCGGTACAGCACGGCTCAAACTGTACAAGGGGAGCTGTCAGGTCGTCGGCCGAAAGTCGCCAAAATCTCTTTTTGATGCCAAAGTAGCCACCTTCGAGAAAGACTCCGTCTACAACCAGAAGGATGCCGAAGGATTTATCAAGCTGAACGCCCTCCGGCTGAAGACCCGTGCCCTTCTGAACCGCTAAATCCGTAATTTACAGCCCCTTCAAAAATCGGTACAATGGAGGTATGAGTAGCCGACGTGCCACTCCTACAGGTCCTCCTAGTCCTGGTGATCTGCTCCGCCAGCAGTACAAGGATCTCAAAAGCCGGGCCCCTAAACCTTCTGAGGTTGTGCACTATGCAGAATCCTGCCGGACCTTCAACCGGTCGGGGAGTGGCATTAAAGGGGCTGGTCGTGTTTTTTCAGATGAAGTGAACGATTTTATCAGAGAAACCTTAACTTTAGCTAATGGTTCCATCAATGCTGGGAGATTCGGGGATGCCGAGGCTTATTTGAACGCCGTTCGGGAGGCGCTGAACACAAGCCGGTGCCGAAAGCCGGAGATTGAAATACCCAGGCCGGTCGTACAAGAAGTTTCGAGACAACCGCCTCCCCCCAGACGCCGCGTGCCCCTTTCCCTGGCTCACTTTAGGGGATCAGACCAGCCGATCCGTCCGGAGGATTTACGAACCAATATTCGTGCCGAGGCGATCTTTGAGGAAGAAGGGGATGATCGGCGAGTCCGTGCCGTCTTTGACTGGAACAATCAGACCTACGTTGTCTTGGGCAATTCCATCCATCCTTTGGTGAGTGGGACCTTCTTGGATAGCTTGGCTCTTCAATCCAAACGTCCCTTTGGTGAAATTGTCAGCGACTTGAGAAACGAAGGGATCTTAGGCCGCTATCTCAAAGAGGGGTTTCGATTGGACGACCTTGATCTCTCAGGGGTCTAAGAAAAAATCGCATTCCACGTCAAACTCACACTCAAGGAGTCCCGCCAGTTTGCAGGCGTAACCGAACTCTCTAATAACTTCTGCAGGAACCAGCTCTCCGGCGGCGTAACAGACGCTTTGGAGCGAGGCGATGACCGGTTGGTAGGCCGCCTCTTTTTGTTCTCTTGGGATACCGGATCTCTCTACCCGTTGTTGCGTTTCATGCCATTGCCTGAGCGCCTCAACTCCCCATCCATGGGCAACGTCACGGAGAAATTGATCGGCGGTGGGGTAGAAGCAGGGGAGGGTGTTGGCGTTATGAAGCCAAAAGAGAATTAACGCCTCGGTCAAGGGGGCCAATCGGTATCTGTCATCAATCCCCCTGATTGTTGCCTCGTTCATGATAAAATGGCTGTCCGGATGAACGGAAGAGGAAGCACTGTCAGGACCGATAACGATTATCCCGACCTCATCAAACCTTGCCGGTGTCAGGGAATCGGTGACTTCTGGACAATAGGGAGGGGAAAGATCCAAAGAGGAGGGGGGTGCCATTTGGCCCTCTTATCGCCCTGAGGTTATGACAAGTTGCTTGGTACCGGGTACCTTTTGGCCAAAAGGTACCCGGTACCAAATGACCATTCGCTTGACATTTTGACCCCCCCCGTCTAGTCTCCACCCGCCAATATGCCCAAATATCGACTATTTGCACCGGGTCCGACACCGGTCTCCGAAGCGGCTTCTCTGGCGATGGCCCGGCCAATTATCCATCACCGAACCAAAGATTTTGAGAAGATCTTAGAAGAGGTCCGGGCGGGGCTGAAGTGGCTCTTCCAGACAAAAAATGAGGTGTTGCTCTTTGCCTCGTCTGGGACCGGGGCGATGGAGGGGGCGGTGACCAACACCCTTTCTAAGGGAGACAAGGCGCTGGTGATCGATGGCGGCAAATTTGGCGAACGTTGGTGGAAGATCTGCAAGGCGTACGGGATTGAGACCGACATTATTAAGGTAGAGTGGGGAAAAGCGGTTGATCCCAAAGAGGTGGAGAAAAAACTAAAGGGGGGTGAGTTCCGGGCTCTCTTTGTCCAGGCGTCTGAAAGTTCTACGGGTGTCTACCATCCGATCGAACCGTTGGCCAAGATTGTCGCCAGCCTTCCCAACACCCTGCTTGTTGTGGATGCGATCAGCGCCCTGGGAGCCATGGATCTGCCGATGGATCGCTGGAAGATCGATCTCCTGATTGCCGGTTCCCAGAAGGCGATGGGGCTCCCTCCGGGGCTTGCCTTTGCTGCCCTGTCAGACAAGGCGTGGGGTTTCGTTGAAAAAAGCAACCTCCCCAAATTCTATTTTGACTTTAAAAAGGAAAAAAAATCGCTGGAGACGAATCAGTCGGCCTACACACCGGCGATCAGTCTTATCCTTGGGTTGCAGGAAGTTTTGAAAACGATGCGTCTGGAGGGGCTGGAGGGGATGTTTGCCCGGCATGCCCGTTTGGCAGAAGCGACTCGGGAGGGGATAGGGGGGATCGGCCTCAAACTGTATGCGGAAAGTCCCTCCAATGCCTTGACCGCCGTTTGTTCCCCGGAAGGGATTGACGGACAAAAAGTTTATAAAATCTTGCAGGAAAAGTATAACATGACGATTGCCGGGGGGCAGGATGAGGTCAAGGGGAAGGTTTTCAGGATCGCCCATCTGGGGAATTTCGATGACCTGGATGTGGTGACCGTTATTGCGGCGGTAGAATGGGCCCTTGCCGATCTTGGGTATAAAGGGGAATTGGGGCGAGGGGTGGCGCAGGCGATGCAAGTTTTGAAAGGGAATGGGTGACATGGTAAAAGTTTTAGTCAGCGACAAGTTATCACCCCATGGCCTCGAAATCCTTAAAAGCGCCGGCCTGCAGGTCGATTTCAAGACCGGACTTAAACCGGAAGAACTCAAAAAAATTATTTCACAATACGAGGCGCTGGTGATCCGGAGTAGCTCCCAGGTGACCGCCGACATCCTTGAAGCGGCGGATAAATTGCAAGTGATCGGCCGGGCCGGGATCGGGGTTGATAATGTGGACCTGCCGGCCGCTTCCAAAAAGGGGATTGTCGTGATGAACACCCCTTCCGGCAACGCCGTGACCACCGCCGAACATGCGATCGCGATGATGTTCGCTGTTTCCCGCAAGATCCCGCAGGCGACCGCCTCGCTCCGTTCCGGAAAGTGGGAAAAGGGAAAATTCATGGGGAGCGAGCTTTGCAATAAGGTTTTGGGGATCGTTGGTGTCGGGAATATTGGAAAAATTGTTGCCGACCGGGCCTTGGGGCTCAAGATGAGAGTGGTTGGCTACGACCCGTTTCTTTCTGAAGAAGCGGCGCAAAAACTTGGGATTCAACTGGCGACATTAGACGATATTTTTGCACGAGCCGATTACATCACTGTCCATACGCCGCTCAACGAAAAAACCAAGAACCTGATTGGCAAGGGTGCCTTCACCAAAATGAAAAAAGGGGTCTACATCATTAACTGTGCCCGGGGCGGCATTGTGAATGAGATCGACCTGATGAATGCGATCAAGGAGGGGATTGTGGCGGGGGCCGCCCTTGATGTCTTTGAAAAAGAGCCTCCGGCGCCGGATCATCCGCTCCTGCAGATGGAACAGGTGATCTTCACGCCTCACCTGGGTGCCGCCACCGATGAAGCTCAGGAAAATGTGGCCATTGAAATTGCCGAACAGATTGCCGACTATTTCAAGACCGGCACTATTCGAAATGCGGTCAACTTCCCCTCCATCAGTGCGGAGGCTAGGGCCTTCCTCCAGCCGTATATTTCCTTGGCCGAAAAACTGGGGAGTCTGCAAGGACAGCTGGTTGAAAAGCTCCCGAGTGAGCTCCTTATTGAATACCGTGGCGACATCACCGGACGGAGCTTAAGTCCCGTCACCATCGGTTTTTTGAAGGGGCTTCTCTCGCATATGCTCTCGGACGTTTCTGTGAACTATGTCAACGCCCCGGTCATCGCCCAGGAACGGGGAATGAAGGTCATTGAATCCAAGATCCGTGAACATGCCGACTTTGCCAACCTGATGACGGTGACTCTCAAAAGCGGTCAAGAGAGCTTTTCCGTCTCTGGCACCATTTTTGGAAAAACTAACCCCAGGATCGTCCGGATTGATGACTTTTATCTGGAGGCGGTGCCGGAAGGAAAGATTCTGGTCATCCATAATCATGACCGGCCAGGGGTCATCGGCAACATCGGAACACTCCTGGGGCAGAAAAAGGTCAACATCTCCCGGATGCAATTGGGGATGGAAAAAGGAGGGTCTGAGGCGATGGCCCTCTATAATGTGGAAGGGAACATAACCCCCGATGTCATTGTCCAGATTGAAAAACTGCCCAATATTATCTCTGTAAAGGTCGTGGATCTCTAAAAATGTCCTCCATCGTCATTGTCGGTGCCCAATGGGGGGATGAGGGAAAAGGGAAAGTGGTGGACCTTTTCACCGAGTCGGCCGATTTTGTTGTCCGCTTCCAGGGGGGAAACAACGCCGGCCATACCCTAGTGATCGGGGGAGAGAAGTCTGTATTGCACCTGATTCCCTCCGGAATTTTCAGAAAAGGGGTAACCTGTCTCATCGGAAATGGGGTTGTGATCGACCCTACCGTTTGCCTTGAAGAAATTGAGAGAGTTCAGTCCAAGGGGGCCCTCAAAAACCAGAAGTGTCTTCTCATCTCGGAAAATGCCCATCTGATCCTTCCTTACCATAAGCAGATTGATCTCCTCCGTGAGGAACGAAAAGGGAAGGGGAAGATAGGGACAACAGGGCGTGGGATCGGTCCCGCCTACGAGGATAAGGTAGCCCGGATGGGGATTCGGATGGTCGAGTTTATTAATCCGGAGTTATTCAAAAAGCGGTTGGGTGAAGTTCTACCTGAAAAAAATCTTTATCTTGAGAAAATCCTTGGGGCACCGCCGCTCCCTTTCGACCAGATCTGTTCTTCCTATCTTCCCGTGGCGGAAAGATTAAAAACCTTTGTCGGCAACGCCTCCTTTGTCCTCCAAGAGGCGATCCGGAAAAAGAAAAATGTCCTCTTTGAAGGGGCGCAAGGGACCTCGCTCGATGTGGACCATGGGACTTACCCGTTTGTGACCTCCTCCAATACTGTGGCTGGTCAGGCCGCCTCCGGGAGTGGAGTGGGGCCGACAGCGATTGATGAGGTCATCGGCGTGGCCAAGGCCTATACGACCCGTGTTGGGAGCGGCCCATTTCCAACGGAACTGAGTGACGAGACCGGCCGGCATCTTCGTGAAAAAGGGGGGGAGTTCGGGGCGACGACCGGTCGTCCCCGACGGTGCGGCTGGTTTGACCTGGTTCTTCTTCGGCATGCGATCCGGGTCAACGGGTTGACCGGGCTTGTCTTGACCAAGCTGGATATCCTCTCAGGCTTAAAGGAGATCCAGGTTTGTGTGGCCTATGAGTATCGAGGTAAACAGCTGAAGGAATTTCCAACAAGCGTTGAGGTCCTGAGTGAATGTTGTCCGGTTTACAAGACAATGAAGGGGTGGAGTGAGGAGTTAAAAGGGATCCGAAAGTTCAGGGCGATGCCGAAAAATGCCAAGGCGTATGCCCTCTTCCTGGAAAAATCGCTGGGGGTTAAGATCCGCGGGGTCTCTGTCGGTCCCTCGCGCGAAGAGCATATCATGATCCAGCGTCCTTTCGGTCGATGAAGTCACTCCTGCAACAACTCGAACAGATTGAAAAATGGGGCGCTTTCTACGAGGCCTCTGATAATCGTGTTCTTGAAGTAAGTGGTTCCGATTCCACACCATTTCTCCACCGGATGCTTTCGCAAAATATCCAGAAGCAGGAGATCGGGCAGTTCCTCCATTCAGCCCTTTTGGATCGGAAGGGGATGCTTCTTTCACTCTTTGGCGTCTTAAAAATTCGGCCGGATGGCTATCTCTTTCTCATCCAGCAGTCCCTCTTTCAGAAGACCTGGGATCATCTGAAAAAGTTTAAGGTGATGGATAAAGTGGATTTTGTTGATCGGTCTTGTGAGTATCGATTGTTGTATCAGGTTGGGTCTGGAACCGAAACCGTGAAACCGTCGGATAGTTATTCCTGGAAAGAAACAATCTACTTGAAACCAGTTGTCGGTTATCTTATCCCCTCGCCGGAAATCGATCGGTTCAAAAGAAACGGCCCTTCCATCTCCAAAGAGGCCTTTGATCTGGTCCGGATGGAATCAGGGATTCCTGAGTATGGTGTTGATATCGATGAGACTGCCATCGTTCTTGAGGGAAATCTCCACTTTGCGGTCGCCCGGAACAAGGGGTGTTATCCGGGCCAGGAGGTGGTGGAACGGATCTTCAGTTACGGCAAGGGACGGACCCCAAAAAATCTCTGCCTCCTGACAGTTGACGAAGAGGTGCAAATTCCGGCCGGAACAATCGTCTATGATGCGGAAGGGAAAGAGGCCGGAAAAGTGACCTCGGCCCGGTGGCATCCCTTAAAGAAAAAACTCCTCGTCTTGGCCTATCTGGATCATAAATTTCTCAAAGGTGAGCTGGCGTTTAAAATACCCCCCTTGTGTCAAAAATCCCTTCACTTGGCTCCTTTTCCAGGCAATCCAAGAAATTAGAATTCTATCTATTTCAGCTGGTTAGACATCAATTATTAATTTGAATAGTTGGCATGCGGTTTGCTGTACCTTTCTAGTAGGAGGTCGTGATGCAGGCACTCTTGAACATCGAACCGGGTCCTGAAAGGCGGGATCACCCGGGCTATTCACGATGGACGGAGGGGCAGAAAAGGGAAGTCATCGAAACAGTCCTCTTCTGGCTGGAATTTCCCCAGGAAGAGGAGGTTTCCATTGAGTTCCTGCGCAATCATGCGATCCGGATCCAATACGATCGTCTGCCGGAACTCGCCTGGACCGAGATCACCTACGAACGTTTCGGCACTATGCTCCAGAAGTGCGGCGTCCGCCGGGTCTGGTTTGGGTAACAACCTCTGTAAACGATGAGGAGGGATTATGAAACGACTCATACTCTTTGTTGCGGTTTTTCTTATTGGTCTCTTTCAAGTAAATCAAATTGCCTTTGCCACAGGAGGGTTCCCGACCAGGGGATCCAATAAATCTCTTATCAAGGGCAAAATGCTGCCTGCTCTTGAGATCACAAAACCGGCCCTGAAAGTTGGGCTGTGGAAGCATGGTGGCGAACAGTGCCAGAAGGATAAAGAATGCTTTTCAAAAATCTGTGATGCCGAAAGCCACACCTGTCTTCCAGATCTGGGAGATGCCTGCGATGATTCGCGCGGTCGCCAGTTCCAATGTGCCACGGGAACCTGCTGGAACAAGGTTTGTCTTCCGGAAGATATCTTTACCAGAAGTTGTCGTTCAGACCGTAACTGCCGTGTTGAAGACAGGGGACCGCTTCATAGTTGGTTCTCCTATGAGAATGCGTTTGCCTGCATTGACGGAAGATGCAAACTTTTGAATGGAGCCGCAGCTTGCCAGGAGGATAACCAATGTGTTTCAGGTCGTTGTGGTTCTGTCCCATCGTCAAATCCCTATAGTGTACGATTTAAACAGTGTCTTGGAGATCTTGGGGAGAGCTGCATCGAGAGTGCTTGGAGGTACGAAGACGGTTCAGTTCAGGCCTATTGCGCCGTTCAAGGCGACTATAGAGCATTATGTATTAATGGAAGATGCTCTTGGGCTCAATCTGCAGAATCCAATGAAGACTGCACCAGGGAGAACGTTAGTTGTGATTATGGTCTTATCTGCGAAAGAAATAGAATTGGTCAAATGAGGTGCAATTACATTAAACCGGGAGACCCCTGTGACTCCGACTTATATTGTGGGGGAGACCCAAGATCAGAGTTTCCGATGAGCTGTCTGAGTGGGCACTGTGTCGTTACCCAGAATAGCCCCGGGAGGAACTGTAACGATGACTATCATATTTGTGGTTCTACCCTCATTTGTGACAGTGGCCAATGTCGTTCTCATCAGGTCGGGGATCGCTGTGAGTCCAGTGAAGAATGCAACAGATATCATGAATATTATAATCTGACTTGTGATCCAGAAACCCAACGTTGTCGCAACAGGTAACAATAGTTCTCCTTGATTGTTGACAGTCTCCAGCGAGTTCGCTAGATTCACGGACATGGGGCTCACTCATATCAAGGCGCGGTTGTTTTCGAATCCTCCTTCAAGAAAGACGAAGAATATTCAATTTCTGGTTGATAGCGGTGCTGTTTATTCTGTCCTCCCTGAAAAGGTCTGGAGGTCCTTGGGCCTGAAACCAATGAGGGAGGTGGAATTTACACTGGCCGATGGAACGGTCATATCCCGGTCCATCTCGGAATGTTCTTTTAAGGTCCAAGGAAAGAAAGGGACATCTCCTGTCGTTTTGGGGGCTAGTGAGGATGCCGCACTTCTTGGCATGGTGACTCTTGAAGTCCTGGGATTGATGATTAACCCTCTCTCCAGAGAACTCCTTCCGATGAAACTTGTCTTGGCCAGAGTCAAATAAGGTGTGATTCGCCCTGATGAATTTCTCCCTCACCGAAGACCAAAAAGCGATCCGTGAGATGGTCCGGAACTTTGCCCAAAAAGAGGTGGCCCCCCGCGCCGCGGAACTGGACCGAAAATCAGAGTTCCCCTCCGAAAATTTGAAAAAGATGGCGGAACTGGGACTCATGGGGATGATGATCCCAACCGAATGGGGTGGGGCAGGGCTAGACGCCATTTCCTATTGCCTTGCCTTGGAAGAGGTTTCAGCCGCCTGTGCCTCCACCGGTGTGACGATGTCGGTCAACAATTCCCTTTTCTGCGGGCCGGTTTTTAAATTCGGAACAACGGCTCAAAAGGAAAAATATTTAAAATCGTTCGCCTCCGGGAAAAAACTGGGGGCCTATGCCTTGTCGGAGCCGGGAACCGGATCGGACGCCGCGAACCAGCAAACGACCGCCAAAAGGTCGGGGAACAAATACCTTTTAAATGGCCGGAAAAATTTTATCACCAACGGTCCCCATGCCGACGCGATGGTGGTTTATGCGATGACCGACAAGGAAAAGAGGCATAAGGGGATCAGCTGTTTTATCGTGGAGAAAAATTTTAAGGGATTTGCGATCGGCAAGATTGAAAAGAAGCTCGGGATCTGCGCCTCCAGCACCTCGGAGATTGTTTTGGATAACTGTGAGGTTCCCGCTGAGAATCTCCTTGGAAAAGAAGGAGAGGGGTTTGCGATTGCGATGGCGACCTTGGACGGTGGCCGGATCGGAATCGGAACACAGGCCTTGGGGATTTCGCGGGCCGCATTTGAAGCCGCTGTGGCCTACTCCAAGCAGAGGGAGGCGTTCGGTCAGCCGATCAGCCAGTTTCAGGCGATCCAGCATTACCTGGCCGATATGGCATTAAAAATCGACGCCTCGCGACTTCTGATCCACCGGGCCGCCTGGTTGAAGGACCAGGGGCAACCTTACAGCAAAGAGGCGGCGATGGCCAAACTCCACGCCTCGGAGGCGGCGATGTGGATTACCACCAAGGCGATTCAGGTTTTCGGCGGCTATGGCTACATCAAGGATTATCCGGTAGAGCGGCATTTCCGGGACGCCAAGATCACGGAACTGTATGAAGGGACCAGTGAGATTCAAAGATTGGTTATTGCGAGGAGTCTTCTTAAATCTTAATGGGAAATTTGCCGGAGCGTCAGAAGGGTGATTCACCCAAAGAATTCAGCACCCTTTCCTCAAGACTGATTCGGAGGCTTTACACGCCTGAGGATACGGCGGATCTCGATCCTGACAAGGATATTGGCAAGGCGGGGGAGTACCCGTTCACGCGCGGCATCCATCAGTCGATGTACCGTGGCAGGCTCTGGACGATGCGCCAGTTTGCCGGTTTTGGAACTGCCGAAGACACCAACAAACGGTTCAAGTATCTCCTCTCCCACGGGATGATGGGGCTCTCTACCGCCTTCGATATGCCGACCCTGATGGGGTACGATCCGGATCACCCGATCGCAGGCGGCGAAGTGGGGATCGAAGGGGTGGCGATCTCGTCGCTCTCTGACATGGAACTCCTGTTTGACGGAATTCCGTTGGATAAGATCACCACCTCCATGACGATCAACGCCCCGGCGATTGTGTTGATGGCAATGTATGTTGCCGTCGGTGAGAAACAAGGCCTGCGGCCTGATCAGTTGGGCGGTACCATCCAAGCCGACATCCTTAAAGAATTTATTGCGCAGAAAGAATGGATCTGCCCGCCGGAGGCGTCCGTCCGGATCCTGATGGATATGGTCGATTGGTGCAGCAAAGAGATGCCAAAGTGGAACTCGATCTCGATCTCCGGTTACCATATTCGTGAAGCGGGGGCGACGGCGGTTCAGGAACTGGCCTTCACCTTGGGGGACGGGGTTGCTTATGTAGAGGAAGGGATCCGTCGCGGGATGGATGTCGATAAATTTGCGCCGCGGCTCTCCTTCTTTTTCGACGTCCACAATGATTTTTTTGAAGAGATTGCCAAATTCCGGGCGGCGCGGAGACTCTGGGCCCGTCTCATGAAGGAGCGATTCAAGGCAAAGAACCCCCGTTCCTGGATGCTTCGAACCCACGCGCAAACGGCCGGGGTGAGTCTCACGGCGCAACAACCTTATAACAATGTTGTCCGGACAACGATCCAGGCGTTGGCGGCGGTCTTGGGAGGGACTCAGTCGCTCCACACCAATTCTCTGGATGAAACTTACGCCCTTCCAACCGAAGAGGCGGTTCGGATCGCCCTGCGAACCCAACAGATTATCGCCCATGAGAGCGGCGTTGTCGGTACGGTCGATCCCTTCGGCGGTTCTTATTTCGTCGAAAGCTTAACCGACGAGATGGAAAAGGAGGCGCAGGCGATCATCCGGAAGATTGACGAAATGGGGGGGATGCTTCGGGCGATCGACCTTGGCTACCCTCAAAGAGAGATCATTGAATCAGCCTTTCGCTACCAGAGACAAGTGGAAACCAAGGAAAAAATTATTGTTGGGGTGAATGATTTTGTCTCGGAAAAGGAACCGCCGATCGAAACCCTGAAAATCTCCAGAGAGGCTGAAAAAAGGCAGTTAAAAAGACTCTCCGAGGTCAAGAAAAAGAGAAATGCCAGAAAAGTGGAAGAATCGCTGACCCAACTCAAAAAAGCCGCCGCCTCAAGGGAAAACCTGATGCCTTCTGTCTTGAAAGCGGTCAAGGAATATGCAACGCTGGGAGAGGTCGTCAGCGTTTTTAAATCTGTTTTTGGAACGTATAAAGATCCGGGGCATTATTAATGGAACGTAAACTACGTATCTTGGTTGCCAAACCGGGCCTTGACGGCCATGACCGCGGGGCAAAGATTATTGCGCGGGCCTTGCGCGATGCCGGGTTTGAAGTGATTTACACCGGCCTTCATCAGACGCCGGAGATGGTGGTGAACGCCGCCATCCAGGAAGATGTCGATTGTGTCAGTCTTTCCATCCTTTCCGGCGCCCACAATCATTTGTTTGCTGAGGTCCTCCGTCTTTTAAAGAAAAATGGGTGTGCGGATAAGGTGGTGATCGGTGGCGGGATCATCCCGCCGGATGATATCCCCGGTCTGAAGAAGAAAGGGGTGAAGGCGCTCTTCACCCCCGGAACCGATACGAGAGATGTTGTTGACTGGATCCGTAAAAATGTTAAGCCGAGGAGATTATGAGACCAGTTTATGTGGTCAGTGGCGGCGTCAGTAAATTCAAAAAGGCCCGTCCCGACAAAACCTTTCAGGCGATCGTCAAAGAGGCGGTTGTCTACGCCCTGCAGGATATTGGGCTCGACTACAGAAAATTTCTGGAAATCGTCGACGGGTCGGTTGCCTCTTACTTCTCCGACCACTTTACCCGTCAGCTGATGGCGGGGATCATGGTCCAGGATTACCTCGGGTTGACCCCCAAGCCGTCTCACCGTGTCGAAGGGGGCGGGGCGACCGGTGGTCTTTGTTTTCAGGAGGCCTGGAAGTCGGTCGCCTCCGGTACCATGGATCTTTGTCTCGCCTACGGTTTTGAAACGATGAGCCATGTCAATACCTGGAAGGGGAATGAGTTTATTGCGCTGGCCTCGGATGTCAGCTTTGATTATCCGGTCGGCGGTTTTTATTCCGGCTATTACGCGATGATGGTGGTGCGGCATATGAAGGAATACGGAACCACCGTCGAACAGATGGCGCATGTCTCGGTCAAAAATCACAGGAATGCCCTTTACAATTCCTATGCGCAGAAGCGGCAGAAATTGACGATCGGTGATGTGCGCGGGGCGCCTGTGGTTGCCTGGCCACTCACCCGTCTGGATATCTGTGTGATGAGTGACGGGGCCGCCTGTACGCTGGTCGCCTCCGAGGAGGGGATCCGTAAAATTGAAAAGGCGACCGGAAAACCGGTCAATGCGGTCAAGATCACCGGGATCGGCCGCGGGACCGATGCGATGCGGATGTCGGATCGTCCCCACAAGGATGTCATTTTACTCCCCCACGAAAAACCGGAGGATTACGTCGGCAAAAAATTTGTCGGCGGAAAATTGAAATACCCCGGCATCCATTCCTTCCGGGCCGGTCGGGTGGCCTCACTCAATGCCTACAAACAGGCCGGGATCACCGATCCGTTGAGCCAGATCGATTTTGTCGAACTCCATGACGCCTATACCTCTTCCGAAATCCAGACCTACGAGGATATGGGGCTCTGCCGCTACGGCGAGGGGGGTGAGTTTGCCGCCTCCGGCAAGACGTTTATGCCGGGGATCGATTACGGCCTGAAGCTAAAGGAGAAACCGGTCTGTCCGGTGAATCCGTCCGGGGGATTGATCGCCTGTGGTCATCCGGTGGGGGCTACGGGACTGATGCAGGCGGTCTTTGCCACATGGCAACTGCAAGGGACGATTGGAAAACATTTTGGGGACAAGACCCTTCAGGTGAAGAACCCCAAACGCGGAGTCATCCACTCTCACGCCGGGACCGGAACGTACGTGAGCGTTTCTATTTTGGAGAAAAATTAGGAGAGCTTATGGCGGATAAAACTATACCAACACAGATTGAAGAAACCGATGATGGGCAGATTTTATTCAATGTCCCACTGCCTAAAAATCCGGAACAGTTCAAGGATCTCTCGCCGATTATTCTCAAACAGCCGTACCATATCGATTACATCCACAGCTACGGTCAGGACTCCCCCTGGTTTGCCGGTTTGGCCAACAAGAGACTCTTGGGGACAAAATGCCAGAAGTGCGGTTACCAGTTTGCCACCCCGAAACTCTCCTGCATGGAGTGTGGGTCGGATTGCGACTGGGTGGAGATGCCTCTAGAAGGAAACCTCCATACCTTTACCGTCTGCGAGTTTGGCTCCGAGGAGTTTTTAAAGGAGACGCCGTACATCCTTTGTCTCGTAGAGTTCGAAGGATTCAACACCCTCCTCCTCAGCCGTCTGATCGGGGTCAACCCCCGTGAGGCATCGCTGGATTGGGTGGGGATGAAGGTGAAGGCAAAATTCCGGCGCAATTCCAAGTTCAAACCGACTGATGTCTATTTTGTCCCTGCTTAAAAAAGATGTCCTTCGTCATCCAAAAAGAGGAGGGGCCTCTCACCCGCATTATCCTCAATCGCCCCGAGGTCAAGAACAGCCTCAACGAGGAACTGATTTCTGAATTAACAACAGCCCTCCTGAAGGTTTTTAGGGATAAAGACTGCCGCCTGGTTATTCTTTCCGGTCAGGATGGTTTTTTCTGTGCCGGCGCCGATCTTCAATGGATGAAAGAGATCGTATCGACCTCTAAAAAAACACTCGCAAAAAGGGCGGCAGGATTTCAAAGGCTTCTTTCATTGCTCAACGATTCCCCTCGGCCGACGATAGCGCAAATCTCGGGCGGCGCCGCGGGAGGGGGGCTTGGATTGATTGCCTGTTGCGATATCGCGATCGCCTCCGAGGAGTCCTCCTTTGTCTTCAGGGAGGTGAAGGTGGGGCTGATCCCGGCGCTTATTTCTCCGTATCTGATCGCCAAGACCGGTTCGTCATGGGCACGACGCTACTTTTTGACCGGCGAGCGATTCAGCGCCCAGGAAGCAAAGCGGGTCGGACTTTTGCATGAGGTTGTTCCGGGAGAACAGCTTGAATCGAAAACAATGACCGTGGCGCGGGAACTCTTTACCTCGGGGCCGGAGGCGGTTCAAAGGTGCAAAAAATTAGTTAAAAGTCGAAGCGGGTCAAGGCGGGCCCTTCGGGAACTCCTTTCCGTTTCTTCCTCGAAAGAGGCCCGAGAGGGGATTCAAGCCTTCTTGGCCGGGAGAAAACCGTCCTGGTCTATCGGGTAGGGGCCGGTTTCAAGACTGTTCTTTTTTCCATTCTTTTCAGGATTTCACGGTTGCGTTTGAGCGAGGTGGAGAGTTCCTGCAAGAGGGTATCGGTCTCCTTAATCATCTCCTGCAACCCATTTTCCTCTTTCCTCAATTTTTCTAATTTGAAGGGAATGGTATGGGGGGAAAGATACTGCATGTAAAAGTAGAAGAGGGGAAAGGCGACTAGCAATCCGACAATAAAGGCCTGCAGTTCGGAAACTCGGAATGGAAGATTTTTTTTAAGACGATCCGCGAGTACAGAAAATGTCATGTTCCTTAAACGCCCCCTTGTTTGGCCTCTTTGTCGAAAAGGTCGGGGTAAAAGTTGCTAATTTTTAATTATTTCGTCGTAGTAGACGATGGCGGCGCCGGTCCTGGGATCAACCGGGTATCTGGCGGGGGATCTCCCGGAGAGGCTTCTTAATCGCTGAGTCTGCTCCTCGGAGAGCTCAATCGTACGGTGCATCTCATTCAAAAGGGCGGCGGCCTGGCTGCTAAATTGCTCCAGGTTTTTCTCCTTTTCCTGCAGGAGGGAATATTGTTGCCAGAGGCGGGGGAGGGTGAGAACCCCGGTAAAGAAGGTGACGAGTGCCAGTGTCCCTCCCAAGAAAGAGAGGAAAAAACGGCCCCACTGCCTGAGGAGAGTCCTCCCCGTCAGCTGGGTGATTTCATGAATGGCTGGCATCTCTCTTTCCATCACGGGGTATTTTCGTAAGGGTAGGTGACTCTCTCTGAGGCAAACCTTCTCTGGAGGTGCCGTGCCTTTTGCATCAATCTCTGGGCCTCCCTGTTGCCACGGAGGAGGCTCTTTGTCATCCCCTGCACCTTCTGTGAGTCGGTCACGGCAACCTTCGGAGCCTGTCGCTGAACCACCCCTGAGCGAATCGCTCTTGGGGGAACCACCCCTTCCCCTAACAAAGAGGGAGGGACAATTTCGATCTCCTGCAAGGCAGTCTGGGTTTCCAGAATCGTTGCCTCAGTCTTGTCCAGAAGATCTTTTAGATAGGCTTTTTGTCTTTTAATTTCAGACTCATAGGATATTATCTTTGAAGCAAAACTTTGCTTTAAATAATAGGCATTAACCAGAAGGATAATCCCGAGGGTGAGACTTCCCAGAAAGAGGATGGAGCGGATTCTGTCGAGGAGCGTTCTTGGCCCGTCCGGCATGGTGTTCGGTGATTAATAGAGGGGAGCGATCCTGTCAACAAGAAACTAAAAATCGGCTAGACCACCACGAAGAAGAGATCACCCACCTCAAGCAGGCCCACGCTTAGATCTGTTTTTCCTCGCATTTTTCTAGAAATCTGGGTTAGAAATCCCCCCAACCCCCCTTTTTCAAAGGGGGAGGCACAGAATTTTCCCCCTTTAGCAAAGGGGGACACAAGGGGGATTTTTGAAAAGGGTCTTCGTCGCTACACTCCTCGCAATGACCCTCACCCCCTGCGGG